>JAIXZF010000401.1 GCA_027489835.1 Hyphomicrobiales bacterium | reverse complement strand
TGCTCGCCGCGCTCGGCGGCGCCGCGCTGACCGCCCTCGTGCTGAAGGGCGGGCTCTCCGCCCTCGACCGCGCCGCCTTCGACATGGTGCGTTCGGGCGCCGGGTTCGCCGACGGGGCGATGCCGACATGGCTCCGCGAAAGCGTGCGGGACATCACCGCGCTGGGCAGCACCACCGTCCTGACGCTTGCGGTCGCGGCCACCACGGTATTTCTTGCCGCCGCGCGGCGCGGACGGCTCGCCGTCCTGATGGCGACCAGCGCGGCCGGGGCCACGATCTTCAACTTCGGACTGAAGGCGCTGATCGGCCGCTCGCGCCCGGATGCGATCGAGGCGCTGGTGCCGACGGCCTCGGCCAGCTTCCCCTCCGGGCACGCGCTGATCACCATGTCGGTGCTGATGTCGATCGGCGGGCTGACGGCGTTCGCGGCGGGACGGCGCAGCGAGCGCGTCGCTGTGCTCGGCGCAGCGTTGTCGCTTGCGGTGATGGTGGGGCTGAGCCGCATCCTGCTCGGCGTTCATTGGCCGAGCGACGTGCTGGCTGGGTGGCTGTTCGGCCTCGCCTGGGCCGGCCTGACGCTGCATGTGGCCCGCCGCATGGACCGGCCGGGCCGCGATCCCGACGCGGCTAAAGGATCGGCCGGGGCTTCATCTCCCGCTCGTAGTAGCTCGCCCAGCGCTCCGTCAGCCTCGGATTGACGAGCGTCAGCGTGCCGGCATTCGTGGCGAACAAGCCCGCGCGGCGCAGATAGGTCCAGGTCTTGATGGTGTGGACCAGCGACAGACCGAGCGCATCCGCGAGATCCTGGCGCGTGAGCGGGAAGAGCATTGTGCGGTCGGTGACGAGGCCGAGCTGCTCGCAGCGCCGGTAGAGCGAGAGCACCAGCGCCGCCACACGCTCGCGCGCGCTGCGCTGGCCGACCGAGGTGAGGTTCTCGTCGACCAGGTTCTGCTCGCGCGCGCCCAGCCAGGACAGTTCATAGCCGAGCTGGGGAAGCTTCTCGAACAGCTCCCAGGTGCGCCTCCGGGCGAAGACGCAGACCTCGACATCGGTCAGCGCCTCAATGCCATGGTCCGCGGCGTCGAGGAGCGAGGCCTGCAGGCCCATGATGTCGCCGGGCAGCAGGAAGTTCAGGATCTGGCGCCGGCCATCGGGAAGCGTCTTGTACCGGAAGGCCCAGCCGCGGAAGAGCGTGAACAGGTCCGCGTCGTTCTGGCCCTGATGCAGCAGGGGGCTGCCGGCCGCAAAGGCGCGATGACTGATCTTCAGCGAATTGGTGATGGCGATCTCGTCGTCGGATTTCGGCTTGAACGCCGGCCTCACCCGGAGCGTGCAGTCCGCGCAGCGCACGAAGCCCTGGGCGCTTCCGTTTTCGGACTTCGGCATGGCGGCTCCAACTCCTCCAGCCTTTTGCGACAGGCCGGAACGATAGGCAAGGCAGGACGTTTCGCTTCAGGGCGGCCCTGCGCCTTGCCCATGTGACCCCTCTGGAACGCCCATCCATGTCCGACGTCGCGCAAGAGCGGCAGCCATCTCCCTTCGTGTCCTTCTTCGCGCTCGCCAAGGGATTCTGGACAGGGAAGACCGCCCTCCGCGCCTGGACCATCTCAGCCATCGTGCTGGCTTGCCTCGTCGCCCAGGTGTCGACGCAGGTTGCCATGAACGCCTGGAACCGGCTGTTCTTCGACGCGCTGGAGCGCAAGGAGGCCGCGGCCGTATGGGGCGTGGTGATGTGGCTGCCGATCATCATCCTCGCCAGCGCTGTCGTCGTCTCGGCCGTCACGGTCACGCGGATGACCTTCCAGAAGCGCTGGCGGCAGTGGCTGACCGAGCGGCTCACCGGCTGGTGGATCGCCGACCAGCGCTATTACCGCCTCGGCTTCACCGCTCCCGACCAGTCGGCGCCCGAGTTCCGCATCTCGGACGATGTCCGCGCGGCGATCGAGCCGCTGGTCGACTTTGCGCTCGGCATCCTCGCCGCCTGCATCACCGCCGCCACCTTCGCCACCATCCTGTGGGGCGTTGCGGGGAGCGCGCGCGTCACGCTGTTCGGCTCGACCTACGAGATCCCCGCCTACATGGCCGTCGCCGCCGTGGTCTATGCAGTGATCGCCTCCTGCGGCGCCTATTTCGTCAGCCGGCCGCTGGTGCCCAAGGTGTCGTGGAAAAACGAGGTGGAGGCGCGCTTCCGCTCCGAGATGACGCGTCTGCGCGAGAACGCCGAGAGCGTGGCTCTGATCCGCGGCGACAAGGACGAGCTGACCTCCGCTCTCGCTGCCTATGGCCAGGTGGTGCAGGCCTGGACCATCGTGATCAGGCAGCAGGGCATCATCGCGCTGGCCCTCAACGTGCACGCCGCGACCTTCCCCGTGCTGCCGCTGCTGCTCGTCGCGCCCAAATACCTGTCCGGGGAGCTGACGCTCGGGGCCGTGATGCAGGTCGTCGCGGCCTTCAGCGCCGTGCAGGGCGCGCTGATCTGGTTCGTCGACAACTCCGTGCGCATCGCGGAATGGTACGCCTCGGCCCACCGGGTGATCGAGCTGTCCCGCGCGCTCAGCGACATCGACGTCGGCACCATCATGGAGGACGAGACCGGCATCCGCATCGCCACGAGCGATGACGGGGCGATCCACATCGACAACCTGTCCGTGGCCGACCGCGCCGGCCGGGTCGTCATCAACGATGCCTCGCTGAGGATCGGCCTCGGCGAGAAGGTCATGCTCACCGGCGAGAGCGGCTCGGGCAAGAGCATCCTCATCCGCGCGCTCGCGGGGCTCTGGCCCTGGGGCTCTGGCCAGGTCAGGTTCCCCCGCGACGCCAAGATCACCTTCGTGCCGCAGCGGCCCTACCTTCCTTTGGGCACGCTGCGCCAAGTCATCAGTTATCCTGAGCCTGACGGGGTCAGCGAGGACGCCATGCTGGCGGCCATGAGCCGGTGCGGGCTCGGCTATCTCGCGGCCAAGCTCGACGAGCCCAACCTCAGATGGGACCAGACGCTGTCGGGGGGAGAGCGCCAGCGCGTCGCCTTCGCGCGGCTGCTGCTGCACAAGCCGCAGATCATCATCATGGACGAGGCGACATCCGCGCTCGACGAGGGCAGCCAGTCCTCGCTTCTGTCCCTGCTGCACGAGGAGCTGCGCGATGCGACCGTCATCTCGGTCGCGCACCGGTCCGGCGTGGCGGACTACCATGGCAGGCAGATCATGCTCGAAAAGCGCAAGGCAGGCGCGCATCTGAGCTCGCGCCAGTTGCCGACTTCCCTGTGGAGGTTGTTCGCGCGGTGGAGCTGACGCCGATTTGGAACGGAACATCGGCCTAATCCCAGCGTTGATTGTGGCAAGATTATTTCAAGGATCGAGACCGATGCGCGCTACCCGCCCCGCCTCCCTTGCCGCCCCCGTCCTCAGGCTCACGGCCTTCGCGGCCTGCGCCGGCATCGCCTTCGCCGCGCCGTTCGCAGCCGACGCGCTCCGTGCGCCCGCTCAAGTCGTGACCGCCTGGGCCTCGGGCCCGTCAGCGGCGCTGGTCGGCGGAGCCGCGGCCCGCCGCATCGACACCGCATGGTCGATCGAGATCGCTGCGGTGCACAGCGGCGAACCGGTCATGATCACGAATCGGCAGATTGCCCAGATCGGCGACGTTCCGTCACGGAACTGATCGGCTTCAGCCGCGTTCGAAACATGACGTTTCGTTTCGAGGGCGGAAGGTCAACCTCATCCATGACTTGTAGGGCCGCCATCGTGCGGCCCTTCCTTTTGTGCCATGGAGACCGCAGCGAGGCCGGCATGGACATCGAGATCATCCACGAGACGACCTACAGCTACGGTCAGGCCGTGACGCTCGGCCAGCACCGGTTGATGCTCAGGCCGCGCGACAGTTACGACATGCGCATCGTGCGCACCGGCCTCACCATCTCTCCTGCGGCCACGCTGAGCTGGATGCACGACGTCTACGGCAACTCTGTCGCGCTGGCGAGCTTCGCCGAGCCGGCGAGCGAACTGTCGATCGTCAGCGAACTTGTCCTGCGCCGCTACCGGCCCACCGCCCCAGCGCCGGCCAACACGCCCTGGATGACCGGCGCGCCCATTGCCTACAACGCCGACGAGCGCATCGTGCTTGCACCCTTCGTCACGCCCGTGACGGAGGATGACGCGGGCGAGCTCAAGCGCTTCGCGGAGGAGGC
The DNA here is from genome assembly GCA_027489835.1 of Hyphomicrobiales bacterium. Classification (GTDB taxonomy): domain Bacteria; phylum Pseudomonadota; class Alphaproteobacteria; order Rhizobiales; family Beijerinckiaceae; genus Allobosea. Next base: position 126 of record JAIXZF010000401.1, on the reverse strand, counting down.
GGTCAGGATCGGCGCTCAGAGCCACCCTCTGCTCGATCTGTCGGCGGCGATCCATGGAGCGCTCACCTACCGCCTGCGCTTCGAGGAAGGCACGCAGGCGCCGCTCGACACCCTGCGGCAGGCGGG
>JAIXZF010000428.1 GCA_027489835.1 Hyphomicrobiales bacterium | reverse complement strand
CTGGGCAGGGCCGAGGCCATGATCGAGCGCCGCCGCACGGACACGATCGTCAACGAGCGGCTGGCCGAGCAGATGTCGCGCGTGCCGGATGCGGTGCTGCGGCAGCGCCGGGAAGCCGCACGTGCCGACGAAGCTGCGGACGAGGCGGCGCGGCAGGCGCTCGACGCGCAGGCGCGGTCGGCTCCGACGATGAACCCGGAGCCGGCCGGCATCGCCGTCGGTGGCGGGCCGAGCGTCGTACTGCCGCTGGATTCGGGACATCTGCGTGAAGTCCCGACGTCCGATGGCGGCCGGCGCCGGGTCCGCGTGCTGCCGCAGGGCGGGCTCGCGCCCTGACGGCGCATGTCCTCGCCGCGTCCGGGCTGCGGACCTCATGCCTGCGCCGGTTTCCGTGGAGCCCGCGCAAGGCCCGTGCTACCCGGAGGCCTGCGCTAGCGTAGGGAAAGGGGCCTGATGGGACCGCTGTCCGGGCTGAGGCTCGTGGAGATGGCCGGCATCGGCCCGGCGCCGTTCTGCGGCATGCTGCTGGCCGACATGGGCGCCGAGGTGATCCGCATCGACAGGCTCGTTGCGTCCGATCTCGGCCTGCCGGTCGACACGCGCCATGATCTCCTCAACCGCTCCAAGCGCGCCGTCGCGCTCGATCTGAAGTCGCCCGCCGGCGTCGAGGCCGCGCTCAGGCTCATCGCCCGGGCCGACGCGCTGATCGAGGGCTTCAGGCCGGGTGTGATGGAACGCTTGGGGCTCGGGCCGGAACGCTGCCTCGCGCTCAACCCCAGGCTCGTCTATGGCCGCATGACCGGCTACGGTCAGGATGGCCCGATGAAGGACCGTGCCGGGCACGACATCAATTACATCGCCGTCACCGGCGCGCTGGCCGCGATCGGGCCGCGCGAAGGCCCGCCTGTGCCGCCGCTCAACCTCGTCGGCGATTTCGGCGGCGGCGCGCTCTATCTGGCGATGGGCGTGCTCGCTGCGCTGTTCGAGGCCAGGGGCTCCGGCCGCGGACAGGTTGTCGACGCCGCGATGGTCGATGGGGTCGCCAGCCTGATGACGATGATGGCCGGCCTCAGCGGGGCCGGCCTCTGGCGCAATGAGCGCGCGGCCAACCCGATCGATGGCGGCGCGCCTTATTACGCGACCTACCGCACGCAGGATGGCGGCTGGATGGCGGTCGGCGCCATCGAGGAGCGCTTCTATCAGGCCTTCCTGCACGGGCTCGGCCTGTCGCAGGCCGATCTGCCGGACCGCAATGACCGGTCTCGCTGGCAGGAACTGCGCGGGATTTTCGCTGTGTCCTTCGCGGCGCGGAGCCGTGCCGAATGGGAAGCGGTGTTCGCCGAGGGCGATGCCTGCGTCACGCCCGTGCTCGACATGGAAGAGTGCAGGTCGAGCCGCCTCGCGGTCGAGCGCGGCATGTATGGGAACGCTGCCGAGGGGCCCGCCTCGGCCCCCCGCTTCAGCCGCACTCCCGGCGTCGTGCGCGCGGCGCCCGTCGATGCCCGGGCCGACACGGCCGCCGCGCTGGCGGCATGGGGCTTCGGCGAGGCGGAGATCGCGGCCCTCGCGTGCGCCGGCGCCATCGCGCCGACCTGAGCCGCGGTGGGCATGCCACCGCGGCCGTCGTGCCGGTCATCGATCCAGCCAGCCCTTGACCTGCCGCACCACAGCGTCCGTCGAGATGCCGTAGCGGTCGTGCAGGGTCGGCAGCGCGCCAGCGTCGAGGAAGGCGTCGGGCAATGCGATCTGCCGGAAGGCGGGCGTCACGCCGGCGCGAAGCAGGGTGCCGGCCACGGCCTCGCCGAGGCCGCCGACGATGGAGTGGTTCTCCGCCACCACCACGAGACGCCCGCCGCGCCCCGCCTCCGAAAGGATCGTGGCGGTGTCCAGCGGCTTGATGGTGGGGCTGTGCAGCACGGCGACGCCGATGCCGTCCGCGGCGAGGCGATCCGCCGCCTCCAGCGAGCGCATGGTCATGAGGCCGCTCGAGATCATCAGCACGTCGCCGCCGTCCCTGAGCAGCTTGGCCTTGCCGAGCTCGAAGCGGTAATCGTGGCGATCGAGCACCACGGGCACCTGCCCGCGCAGAAGCCGCATGTAGACCGGCCCCGGATGGTCCGCGATGGCGGGCACGGCCTGTTCGATGTCGACCGCGTCGCAGGGGTCGACGATGGTAAGGTTCGGCATGCCCCTGAAGATGGCGAGGTCCTCGGTCGCCTGATGGCTCGGCCCGTAGCCGGTCGTCAGGCCGGGCAGGGCGCAGACGATCTTGACCGGCAGGTTCTCCTCGACGATCGACAGGCAGATGAAGTCGTAGGCGCGCCGCGCGGCAAACACCGCGTAGGTGGTGGCGAAGGGGATGAAGCCCTCGCGCGCTATGCCGCCGGCAGCCGCCATCAGCACCTGCTCGGCCATGCCCATCTGGTAGAACCGGTCCGGAAACGCCTCGGCGAAGACGTGCAGGTCGGTGTACTTGCCGAGATCCGCCGTCATGCCGACGATCTCGGGCCTCGTGGCCGCGAGCTTCGCCAGCGCGTGGCCGAAGGGGGCTGGCCGCGTAGCCTGTCCCGGCGCCGCGATCGAGGCGATCATGGCCGAGGTCCTGAGCTTCGGCGCGGGCTTGTCGGCGGCGGGTCTGTTCTGCGCGTCGTTCATATCAGGCTTCCTCGGAAAGCTCGTCGAGCGCCAGCGCCCATTCATGCGGATCGACGCGGATGAAATGCGTCTTCTCGCGCGCTTCGAGGAAGGATACGCCGCGCCCCATCCGCGTGTCGCAGATCACGACGCGCGGCTTGGGGTCGTTGAGCTCCCGCATCGCGGCCAGCGCGTCCGACACCGCCGCGATGTCGTTGCCGTCGACGCGGCGGACCTCCCAGCCGAAGCTGCGCCAGCGCTCCTCGAGCGGCTCGAAGGACATCACCTGCGAAGAGGGCCCGTCGGCCTGCTGGTTGTTGACGTCGACGACCGCGATCAGGTTGTCGAGCTTCCAGTGGCTGGCCGACTGGGCCGCCTCCCAGGTGGAGCCCTCGTCGAGCTCGCCATCGGAGAGCAGGTTGTAGACGAAGGAGCGCGAGGCCTTGCGCTTGAGCCCGAGGCAGATGCCGATGGCGACGGGCAGTCCCTGGCCGAGCGAACCGCCCGATACCTCCATGCCGGGCGTGTAGCTGGCCATCCCCGACATCGGCAAGCGGCTGTCGTCGGAGCCGTAGGTCTCGATCTCGTTCTCGGGCAGGATCCCCGCCTCGATCAGCGCGGCGTAGAGCGCGATGGCGTAATGGCCCATCGAGAGCAGGCAGCGGTCGCGGTCCTCCCAGGCGGGATCCTCCGGCCTGTAGCGCAGCGCCTGGAAGTAGAGCGCCGCCAGCACGTCCGCGAAGCCGAGCGCCTGGGCGACGTAGCCCTGCCCCTGAACCTCGCCCATCCGCACCGCATGGCGCCGGATGTTGCGCGCGCGCCGCGCGAGCTCGGCATGAAGCCGGTTTCCGGCCCGCGCAGGCGTGGCCGAGTCGTCAGTTCCGTCCATCGGTCGGTCTCCCCCGTCGCGCCTTGTCTGCCGGCGCGTTCCGCTGAGGCCTAGGGGTAGCATCTGCGCGCGCAGCGGGGCAATCGGCGGGCCCCTGGCTTCAGCGGATGCCGAAGCGGTCCTTCCAGCCCGGCAGCGCGCCCGCGAACGGCAGCGCCCGCGCTTCGAAGATGCCGCGCGCGACCGCTCGGGCGAGGCAGTCCGCCGCGACCGCGCCGATCTCCGTGACGTCACGCGCCGCGTTGGACCCAAGCCGCCGCCGGCCCGTGCCGGCGAAGAACACGGTGTCGCCGTCGAAGGGCGCGTGCGCGGGCCGGATGGCGCGGGCCAGCCCGTCATCGGCCATCAGCGCCAGCCTCCTGGCCTCGGCCCGGCTGATGTCGGCGTCGGTGACCACGCAGGCGATGGTGGTCGCAGGCCCGTCGCCCTTGACGCGCACGCGCAGCGCACCGGAGGAGGCGGGCGAGCCCATGCCCAGCCCGCCGAACTCGTCGCCCACCTCATACGGCGCCGCCCAGAAATGCGGGCTGTCGCCCATGGTCGCGACGCCGATGGCGTTGACCGCCACGATCGCGCCGACGAGGAAGCCGGACGGCGTCACGGCGCTGGCCGAGCCGATGCCGCCCTTGAGGTTGGCGGTGGTCGAGCCATGGCCCGCGCCGGCGGTGCCGAGCGCGAAGCCGGCGGCCGCGGCTTCGGTCGCAGCGAATCCGAGCTCGGCATAGGGCGAAAAGCGCCCCCAGCCCTTGTCGCCGCCATTGAGCAGGTCGAACAGGATGGCGCCGGTGACGATCGGCACCCTGGCCGGACCGACGGCGAGGCCCCGTCCCTGTCCACGCAGCGCCGCCTGGACGCCCACGCCAGCCGCGAGCCCGAAGGCCGATCCTCCCGACAGGAAGATCGCGTCGACCCGTTCGACCGTCATGCCGGGCTCGAGCAGCGCCGTGTCGAAGCCGCCTGGCGCGCCGCCCGATATGGTGCACGACGCCACGACCGGCTCATCGAAGCGGATGACCGTCACCCCGGAGGCAAGCCGCTCATCCTCGGCCTGGCCGACAAGCACGCCCGGAACATCCGTGATGAGGTTGCGCATTGGCCCGCCCTTCTGACGACGGGCCATCCTAGATCATCGCCGGCAGGCGCGAAACGCGCCCGGCACGAAGCGGTCAGATGGCGTAGAGGTCGAGAGCGCCCGAGAGCCTGACGCGGAAATGATCGATCCGGTCGCGGTCCTTGTCCTTGATCGCCGCCTCGATGACATGGGCGTAATTGACGATGTTGATCGCCTTGATCACCGGAGCGGCCTCGCGGATTTCCGCCGCGCTCAGCCCGTAGCCGGCGAGGTACTCCTGCTTGGCGTCGATGGACAGATCGTGCAGCGTCAACGACAGGTCCCAGTAGGGCGCCACGTTCGAGGAGCAGAACTCCCAGTCGATAACGGCGGTGACGGCGCCCTTGTCGTCGACCATGACGTTCTTGAGCCGCATGTCGCCATGGTTAAGCGATGGCGGCTTCTTCCAGCCCTCCACCTCGCGCCAGATGGCCCGGAGCCGCTTCATGGCCGCCTTGTCGAGGAGCTCGTGCTCCTCGAGCACGTCGAGCCTCGTCCCGACCTTCAACTCGTCCTGCAGATAGTCCTTCCAGGTCTCGTTGCGGGAGAGCAGATCGTTCGACCAGTCGAAGGTGTGGCCGAACCCCGACGTCCTGACCCCGTGGATCAGCCTGGTGAGCCGGCCCATCTCCCGCAGGATGGCGACGCGGTCCGGGTGATGGGTCGCCTCGGTCCCGTCGACCTTGCGCATGATCATGTAGGGCAGGGGCGCGGCCTCGGTCCCCACCTGCAGCACCTCGGCGGACGGCACGCCGACCTCGGCCGCCCTCGCGATCGCCCATTGCTCCTTCAGGAACTCCTTCACCTTGGCCGGCGTCGCGCCCATGCGGACGATGAACTGTCCGTCGGGATGGTCCACGGCGTAGACATGATTGGTGATCCCGCCTCCCAGCGCCTCGATGCGTTTGGGAGCGGTTGAGAAGTAGCGGCGCACGATGTCGCGCACATAGCCTTCGATGCTGCGCGCATCCTGTTCGTTTTCGGATCGTTCGCGCCTGGCGCGAGCCGCGCCTGCGGTCCTGGCCATCAGTCCCTCCCGTCCAGCAGGTTCGCCAGGCGGAAGAACAGCTCCCCGAGCGCGAGCGAGTCCGGCACCGCGATGGCGCCGGTCAGCCCCTTGAATTCGAGTTCGATCGGGCCGACCCGGATCGACAGCCCGACGCCGGACAGGAAGCTGTCCATCGGCGTGTCGCCGGCGCCAACGGCCTCGGCCGGGTCGAGGCCGAGGCGTTGCGCCAGGCGCGTGAGGCCCGTGAGCTTGTCGACGCCCTTGGCCGTGATGAAGCTGGACCGCTTGGCGTGCTGGTACGCCATGAGCCGGTCCTCGGGCGCGTCGACCAGCAGCAGCATCATGCACGGCTCCTCGCGGACGAGGGCGTCCCGGAGGGCCGACGTCGCGCCGGCATGGACGAGGCTCGCGCTGCGGTATTTCTCGCTCAGGCGCGCGATGTTCTCCTCCAGCGGCGTCCAGATGCGTTCGCCCGCCGTCCAGTCGCGTGGATAGTGGAACAGCACGAGATCGTTGATCCCGCTGGCGACAAGGCCCTCGATGCCTTCCAACACCTCGTCGATGTCGGCCGGGCCGAGCGGCGCCGCGTCGATCTCGCGGAAGCTCATGACGTCGTCGTCGCCCGGCGCCAGATAGCCCGTGACGCTGCCATTGAGAGAGATCAGCGGAAGCGGCGCGTTGGTGATGGCGTTCCACTCGCGGCCGAAGGTGCGGATGACGTTGAGCGGGAAGCGCAGCGTGTTGAGCACGACAGGCCGGCCCCGCTCGCTCAGCGCCTTGAGCCCGTGCGAGACGACGTCGGGAATGGCGATGCGGCCCTCGAACTCGTGGATCGCGGTGCCGTCGAGGTCCGTCACGATCCAGCCCTGGTCGCGAAAGCGCGTCTCGGCGATGAACCGGCGCAGCTCGTCATCATGGGAGGTCAGCACCCGTCGATCTCTCCGAAGCCCCGGCCGCGCCGCAAGGACAAGCGCATGGCCGTCTGGCCCGCTTGCCGGGCCTAAGCCAGAACGGGCTGGCCCTTGACTGGTTCCCGCCGCGCATCCGGCGCGGCTCTTGCGGTTGGCGGCGCGCATGGGCATGGTGCCCGCTCCGGAGCATGGCCCGGTTGGCCGCATGAAAAGGGGGATGTCATGACAGGCTGGATCTTGCTGGCGATCATCGTGGCGATCGGCGCCTATCTGGTCAGCGCCTACAACACCATGGTCACGCTCAGGCGCCGCGCCGACCAGGCCTTCGCCGACATCGACGTCCAGCTCAAGCAGCGCCACGATCTGATCCCGAACCTCGTCGAGACGGTGAAGGGTTATGCGACGCACGAGAAGGAAACCTTCGACGCCGTCATTAAGGCCCGCAATGGGGCGATGAGCGCCTCGGGCCCGCAGGCGCAGGCGCAGGCCGAGCAGCAGCTTTCGGGCGCTGTCGGCCGGCTGATGGCGCTGGCCGAGGCCTACCCCGAGCTCAAGGCCAACACCAACTTCCTCAAGCTGCAGGAAGATCTGGGCAGCGTCGAGGACAAGCTCTCGGCCGCGCGCCGCTTCTTCAACAACGCCGTCGGCGAATACAACTCGCAGATCGAATCGGTCCCGGCCGTGTTCTTCGCCAGCAAGTTCGGCTTCCAGCCGCGCGAGTTCTTCGACCTCGGCGAGGCGAAGCGCACCGAGATCGACGTGGCCCCGACCGTCAAGTTCTGACGCCGCTGCGCTGATCGCGGGGGCTGGCCATGATTGGCGAGGCGTTCGGCCTCTACACCCATATCCGCAACAACCGCCTCCGCTCGCGGCTGCTGCTGGTCGGCCTGTTCCTGCTCGCCTATCTCGCCAGCTTCGGCGGCATCCTCGCGGCCACGGGCGTGATGGGCGTGCCCAGGGGCGTCGATCCCTTCCGCCACGCCATGGCCAACTTCATCATGGCGCTGCCCCTGATCACCATCGGCGTCGGGCTTTGGATCGTCGTCGCCTACCAGGTGAACGTCGCCATCATCGGCGCGGTGACCGGGGCCAAGGGGCTGGAGCGCGGCGAGGCGCCCGAGCTCTACGAGATGCTGGAAAATCTGTGCATCTCGCGCGGCATGACCGTGCCCAAGCTGATGATCGTCGAGGACCAGGCGCTCAACGCCTTCGCTTCCGGCGTAAACGAGAAGCAGTTCACCGTCACGGTCACGCGGGGCCTGCTCGAGCAGCTGGACAGGCACGAGGTCGAAGCCGTGCTCGCGCATGAGCTGACCCATATCCGCAACGGTGACGTGAAGCTGATGGTCATCGCCGTTGTCGTCGCGGGCGTGCTGTCCTTCCTGTCGGAGATCGCCTTCCGCGGCCTGCGCTTCTCGGGCTCGTCGCGCTCCTCTTCCAGCGACAACAAGGGCGCGGGCGCGGCGATCCTGATCGGCATCCTCATCATGGCGGTCGCGGGCGTCCTCGCCTCCGTGATCCGCTTCTCGCTGTCGCGATCGCGCGAATACCTCGCCGACGCCGGCGCGGTGGAACTGACCAAGAACCCCGACGCCATGATCTCGGCGCTGCTGAAGATCTCGGGCCGCGCCGACATCGAGGGCGTGCCGTCCGGCGTGATGGACATGTGCTTCGAGAACGATCCCGACGACATGTCGGACATCTTCTCGACCCACCCCTCGATCTCGAAGCGGGTGCAGGCGCTCATCAACACGGCCGGCGGCCGGCTGCCGCCGAAGCCCGCGGCGATGGCGCTGAGGCCGGACCTCCCCTCCATCGTCCAGTCGCGCGGGCCCTGGGGTCCACGCCAGTCCTAAGCGATCCTAGAAAAGAGAACCCTGACCGCCCGCGCCTGCCTTGCGCGCGGCCCTCGGCTTCGCCACGGGCTCCACGGCGTCGCCGCGCTGAGCTGAAGCTGGCGCCTCGGGCGGGGTCCAGGGCGCATGCAGCTCGGGACCGTCATTGGCGACCTTGTTGACCGCTGGCCCGATGCGCAGGAGTTCCAGCGCGTCCTCGGCCGGGGGCTTCAGCAGCGCGTGGACCGTGTCGGGCTTCGCCTCCGGATCGAGCCAGGCGTCGAACTGCCCCGGCTCGAGGATGACGGGGCAGCGCTCGTGCACCGCCGACATCAGCCCGTTGGCATGGGTGTTGAGCAGCGCCACGGTGTCGATCTCCGACCCGTCCGGGGAGTGCCACGTCTCCCAGATGGCCGCAAAGCCGAAGGGCCCCAGGTCGGGCCGCCGGAACAGGAAGGCCTGGTTGTCCTTGCCCAGCCGGCGCCATTCGTAGAATCCGTCCGCGGGCATGAGGCAGCGGCGGCGCGTGAAGGCGGCCCGGAAGGAGGGCTTCTCGCGCACCGTCTCCGAGCGCACGTTGATGACCAGCGGGAAGGCCTTGAGGTCCTTGACCCAGCCCGGAACGAAGCCCCAGCGCATCAGCAGGAAGGCGCGCGCGCCCTCATCCAGCCG
>JAIXZF010000273.1 GCA_027489835.1 Hyphomicrobiales bacterium | reverse complement strand
GCGCCGGATCTGCTGGATGTGGGTGAGGTTCATGCCGATGGCCGCAAGGTCGCCGCGGCGCAGCGCTTCGACGGCCACGTTGCGGCGCAGGAACATGGCTTCGTAGTCGCGGCCATAGTTGAGCCCCGCGTCGGTCAGGATCTGGGCCGGGCCGAGATGCTGCGAGGTGGAACCGATCTCCCCGAAGGATATCTTCTTGCCCTTGAGGTCGGCGATCTGCTTGATCGGACCTTCGGCCAGCACGACGATCTGCGAGAAGTAGTCGGGGCGCTGCCAGGTCACGATCGGCTGCACGGCGGGCATGCGGGCCTTGAACACCACATATTCAGCCGGCCCGGTCAGGACGAGGTCGACCTGGTTGGCGTTCATGGCCTCCACGGCCGCGGTGCGGCCGGAAACCGGGAAGAGCGCGATCTCCACATTCGGCATGACCTTCTCGAAGGCGGCCTTGAACGGCCCGAACTCGCGCTGAAGGTTCTCGGAGCCGTCCACGTCGGTCACGGCGAAGCGCAGGCGCTGGCGGGTCTGGGCGAAGGCCGGGAGGGCGGCAGATGCCGCGGCCAGGGCGGCGGAAGCGAGAAGGTCACGGCGGTTCATCGAAGCGTTCCAGCTGTCAGGGGCCACGGGCAGACCGGGGCCTTCTATGCGTCCGCGCATGACGCACTGATGACATCGGCATGTCACCGCCATGTCATCGGCGTCGGCCAATCAGGCTGGGCCGATCACCCAGGGACGACCCGACATGAACCTCGCCGCAAGCAGCCTCGGGCGCGCCGGACCGGCCAGCGCAATGCCCGCGCCGATCCGCATCGCCGGCGGTCGGGCGCTTGTCGAAGGCGCCTTCACCGACGTCGATGTCGTGCTGGCTGACGGCCTCGTCGCCGCGATCGGAGGCGAGACCGGAGAGCCCATGACACTCGATGCGCGCGGCCTGCTCGTCCTGCCCGGCATCGTCGACATCCATGGCGACGGTTTCGAGCGGCTCGTCCATCCCCGGCCGGGGGTCGGGATCGATCCGCACATCGCGCTGCTCGAGGCTGACCGCCAGTTCGCGGCCAACGGCATCACGACGGCCTGCCACGCAGTGACATGGTCCTGGGAAGGCGGCGCCCGCGGCGCCGGGCCGGCCCTTGCGATCCTCGATGCCGTCGCGGCGCTGAAGCCGCATCTGTCGGTGGACACCCTGCTGCACCTGCGGCACGAGACGTTCAATCTCGATGCCGAGCCGGTCATCCTCGGCTGGATCGAGCAGGGGCGGATCGATTGCCTGGCCTTCAACGACCACATGGCCGGCACGATCAAGCAGCGGCACAGGCCGGACAAGATGGCCGGGATGGTCGCCCGTTCGGGCCTGACCGAGGCCGGCTTCCTCGCCCTGGTCGAACGGACCCATGCCCGCGCCGATGAAGTCCCGGCTTCCATTGCGAGGCTGGCGGCGGCCGCGCGAGGCCGAGGCCTTCCCATGCTGTCGCATGACGACATGTCGCCCGAGATGCGCGCCTGGTATCGCGGGCTTGGGTGCGTGGTGGCGGAGTTTCCGATCAACGAGGAGACAGCCCGCGCCGCGGCCGCGGCCGGCGATCCCATCGTCTTCGGCGCGCCGAACGTGCTGCGCGGCGGCTCCCACACCGGCTGCCCATCGGCGGCCGAGATGGCGGCGGCTGGCTTATGCAGCGCGCTGGCCTCCGATTACTACTATCCCGCGCTGCCGCTGGCGCCGTTCCGCCTGGCCAAGGAAGGCCGGCTCTCGCTGGCGAGGACCTGGGACCTCGTCTCGTCGGGTCCCGCTGAAGCGCTGGGGCTGGCTGATCGCGGACGGCTCGTTGCCGGCGGCCGTGCCGACGTCGTGCTCATGGAGGATCGTTCGCCGCTGCCTCCGAGGGTCGTGGCGACCCTCGCGGGCGGGCGGCTCGTCCATGCGGCCGGCGCGTCGCTGTTCGGCCCCGGCGGAGCCTGACGCTTTTTCAGGCCAGCCGCGCGCGGGACCAACGTCGAACTGCCACAAAACCTCAACGTGGCGGTCATGCGGCCCCTCTAGGGAGATGGCGCATGCGGTACAGGCCGCACACAGACGAGGTCTCATCATGGCAAGACATTCCTTGAGCATTGCGGCGCTCGCGCTGGCGGCGACGATCGGCGCGGCGCAGGCGCAGTCCCCGCGCGTCAAGTTCGAATACTGGTATGGTCTGACCGGCCAGCTTGGCGAGGTCATGGCCGAGCATTGCAAGCGCTTCAATGAGGCGCAGACAAGGTTCGAGGCCGTCTGCGTCGGACAGGGCGGCTATGACCGCGCCGAGCAGAACACGATCGCCGCGTTCCGCGCCCGCCAGCATCCCACCATCGTGCAGATCTACGACGCCGGCACCGTCAACTTCATGCTGTCGCAGGCGACCTACAACGCGGTCCAGTTCGCCAGGGACTTCAATATGAAGATCGACTGGAACGACTATTTCCCCGGCATCCGGTCCTACTACGCCACCTCCAAGGGCGAGATGTGGTCTTTCCCGTACAACTCCTCCACGGCCGTGATGTACTGGAACCGGGCTGAGTGGGCCAGGATCGGCCGAACCGAGCCGCCGGCCACCTGGGAGCAATACGAGAAGGACATGCGCGCGCTGAAGGCGACAGGCAGCACCTGCGCCATGGCGTTCGACATGGACACCTGGCAGTCGATGGAGCAGCTTTCCGCCATCCACAACCAGCCGATCGCGACGATGGGCAATGGCTATGACGGGCTGGGCGCGGAGCTCGTCATCAACAAGGGCCTGTTCCCCCGCCACGTCGCCAACCTGAAGAAGTGGCAAGATGAAGGGCTGGCGCGCGTGCAGACCGCGCAGACCGGCAAGACGATCGTGCAGGCCTTCGCCGACGGCAGCTGCGCCTCGATGGTGTCCTCCATCGCGAACCACGGCGTCATTGGCTCCACGGCGCGCGAAGGCCTCGACTGGGGTGTCGCGATGATCCCGATCTATGAGGGCTTCACCCGGCACAACTCGCTGGTCGGCGGCGCCTCGCTCTGGGTCATGGCCAACAAGTCGAAGGAGGAATACGAGGCGGCGGCCGCCTTCCTCGATTTCGTGCTGACGCCGGCAGAGGTGAAGTGGATGCCGAACGTCACCGGCTACATCCCGATCACGGTCCCGGCCTATCGGCAGATGCTCGACGAAGGCTTCTACGCGCAGCCCAAGTTCAAGGGCCGCGAGGTGGCGATGCAATCGCTCACCTACACGCCCCCGACCGAGTTCACGCGCGGCATCCGCCTCGGCAACTTCACCTCGATCCGCTCCGAGGTCCGCTCCGAGCTCGAAGCCATCATGAACGGGCAGAAAACGGTCGAGGTCGGCCTCAACGACGCCGTCGCCCGCTCGAACCAGATCCTGCGCCGCTTCGAGCAGACCTTCCGCGGCCGCTCCCTGCCCTGACTGGTCCTAGGCTTTCCGCAGCCGGGCGGCGAATGCCCGGCTGCCCTCCTCGAACGACGCAGCCGCCGCACCAGCGGGCAGGACTAGATCATGACCGGAAAACGCGTCACCTTCGCCGGCACATGGCTGGCCGCGCTGCTGATCGCACCGCAACTGCTGCTGGTGTTCACCTTCTTCTACTGGCCGGCCGGCGAAGCGCTCTATTGGTCCTTCACCCTCGAGCCGCCCTTCGGTGGCGAGAACCAGTGGGTCGGCTGGCAGAACTTCAAGACGGTCTTCGACGATCCGCTCTACTGGAACTCGGTCCGCATCTCGATCACGTTCGCGCTCGCCTCGACCGCGCTGGCCATGGGCATGGCGCTACTGCTGGCTCTCTTCGTCGACCGCCAGCTTCCAGGGCATAAGGCGTATCGCTTCGTGTATTTCTGGCCCTACGCCGTCGCGGCGCCGGCGGTCGGGCTGGCCTTCCGCTTCATCTTCGCGCCCGATGCGGGCTTCGTCTCGGCGCTGAACCAGTGGTATCCGGGCCTCTGGAACCCAGCCCGGGACGGGATCGACGCGGTCATACTGATCACGCTGGCCAATGCCTGGTCGATGATCGCGTACAACTTCATCTTCTTCCTGGCCGGGCTGCAGTCGATTCCGCGCAGCCTGACCGAGGCGGCCGCCATGGACGGCTCGGGCGTCCTGCGCCGCATGGCGGACATCCAGTTCCCGCTGCTGGCGCCGACCTTCTTTTTCCTCGTCGTGATCAACCTCACAGACAGCTTCGTCAATTCGTTCGGCATCGTCGACATCACGACCGCCGGCGGGCCGGCCCGCGCGACGGACCTGATGGTCTACAAAATCTATTCCGACGGCTTCAAGGGCAAGGACTACTCCCTCGCCGCAGCCCAATCGCTCGTCCTGATGCTGCTGGTGGTCAGCTTGACCTTCATTCAGTTCAGGTTCGTCGAACGCCGCGTTCATTACAGCTGAGGCGGCCATGGTCGAACGCACGCCCATCCTCAACATCCTGACGCACCTGATCCTGATCACCGGGCTGGTGATGCTGCTGGTGCCGCTCTGGATCGTGTTCGTGGCCTCGACCCACGACTTCCGGACGGTCAACACTGTCCCAATGCCTCTCTGGCCCGGCAACCGGATGATCGAGAACTACACGCTCGCCTGGAACCAGGGCGGCTTCGGCCCGAAGATGCTGAACTCGTTCATTGTCGCGGTCGGCGTGACGGCTGGCAAGATCGCCATCGCGGCGATCTCAGCCTACTCGATCGTCTACTTCAAATACCGCTTCCGCAGCCTGTTCTTCTGGCTGATCTTCGTCACGCTGATGCTGCCGCTCGAGGTCCGCATCGTGCCGACCTACGCCGTCGCGGCCAATGTCCTGCGGCCCTATCAGGAGCTGCTGGACGCCTCCGGGCTCGGCGCCCTGCTCTCCACGCTGATGGGGATCAAGGTCAGCCTGCCCGAATGGTCGATGCTCAATTCCTACACCGGCCTGATCCTGCCGCTGATCGCCACCGCGACCGGCACGTTCCTCTACCGGCAGTTTTACCTCACCGTGCCGGACGAGCTGGCCGAGGCCGCGAAGATGGACGGCGCGGGGCCGCTGCGCTTCTTCTGGGATGTGCTGCTGCCGCTCTCCAGGACCAACATGGCGGCGCTCGCCACGATCATGTTCGTCTACTCGTGGAACCAGTATCTCTGGCCCCTCCTCATCATCACGGACATCGCCAATTACGGGACCGCCGTGATGCAGCTCCAGCGCATCGTGCCCGGCCCGCTCTTCGGCGAGCCTCCGCGCTGGCACATAGCCATGGCGGGAACGCTGATGGTGATGACGCCGCCCCTTCTCGTGGTGATTTTCATGCAGCGCTGGTTCGTGCGCGGCCTCGTGCAAACCGACAAGTAGGAGTCCCCTGGATGGCGCAGATTGACATTCGAAACGTCAGCAAGAGCTACGGCAAGACCCAGGTCGTCCATGGCGTCGACATCGCCATCGCCGATGGCGAGTTCGTGGTGATCCTCGGCCCGTCCGGCTGCGGCAAGTCCACGCTGCTGCGCATGATCGCCGGCCTCGAGGAGATCAGCGGGGGGACGGTCTCGATCGGCGGCGAGGTGGTCAACGACCGTGAGCCGCGCGAGCGCGGCTGCGCCATGGTGTTCCAGAACTACGCTCTGTACCCGCACATGAGCGTCGCCGAGAATATCGGTTACGGCTTAAAAGTGGCCGGTGTGCCGAAGCAGGCGCGTCAGGCGCGCGTGGAGGCGGTGGCCAGGACGGTCGGCCTCGACACATTCCTCGACCGCAAGCCCGGCCAGCTCTCCGGCGGCCAGCGCCAGCGCGTCGCGATGGCGCGCGCCATGATCAAGGAACCGAAGGTGTTCCTGTTCGACGAGCCGCTCTCGAACCTCGACGCGAAGCTCAGGGTCCAGATGCGGATCGAGATCAGGAAGCTTCACCAGCGGCTGAAAGCCACATCCGTGTTCGTCACCCATGATCAGGTCGAGGCCATGACGCTGGCCGACCGGCTCGTCATCATGAACAAGGGCGTCATCGAGCAGATCGGCGCCCCGAAGGATGTTTACGATCGTCCGGCCAGCGTCTTCGTCGCCGGCTTCATCGGCGCGCCGGGTCTCAACCTTCTGGACGCGACCATCGGCGCCGATGGCCTGACGCTCAGCCTCGCCGACGGCCAGCGCCTTCCCGTCGATCCCGCACGCCATCCGGCGCTGAAGCCGGGGCCGGTGACGGTCGGCATCCGGGCCGAGGCGCTGACGATCCGCCCGGCGGCAGCGGGTCCCCATGCAGGTCTGCGCGCGAGTTTCGACTTCACCGAGGAACTGGGCGTCGGCCAGCATATTCACGCGGAAATCTCCGGCCAGCCGCTGATCATCCATGTGGACGGCCGCCATCCCTATCGTCCCGGCTCTGCCCTTCTGCTCGACGTTCCGCCGCAGGAACTGCAGCTCTTCGACCAGGAAACGGGTCTAAGGATTCAGGAAACGGATGTGCTGACCTGCATCGACGAGGCGGCCTGATCGGCGCGCCGGCCGGCTCAGGCGTTGCCTTCGCCCCAGCGCCGCACGTCGCCATAGGCGTCCGGAAAGGAAACGAGGTCGTGGTGCACCAAGCCGCGCACCGCCCTCACCTCGACGCCGTGATGGCCGTCGGCGTGAAAGCTGTGACTGAGATACCCGACCATCTTCGCGCCGTAGCCGGGCTGCCAGGGATCGCTGATCACGAACGAGCTCGCCGGCGCCCAGAGATGGCGGCTGCCGCCGATGCGGCTGTCGCGGTACTGGTGGACGTGGCCGCAGCAGACCAGCGCGGGCGTCGTGCCCTCCAGCAGCTCGGCCAGATGCCGGCGCGGTCCGCTCGTCATGAAGCGGTTGCTGTTCAGCTCCTCGTCGTAAGCCGTGTCGGCCAGGGGCTTGTGCAGGAAGATAGCCAGTTCGCGCCCGCCCAGCGTGGCCGCGGCGTCCCGGATCATCGCGTACTGCCCACCTTCGTCGAGGTCGAGCCCCAGGGTCAGGGCGTTGAGGCCCAGCAATCGCCATCCCGGGATGTCGATCGTCCAGCCGTCCGGGCCGATGATGCGGAGGTAGCGCGCCAGCCGCTCGGCATTGACCGGCTGCCGGCGCGCCACGTCGAGATGATCGCCCACATCATGGTTGCCGGGCAGCAGCCGGCACTCCAGTCCGAGCCCGGCATGAGCATCGCGCGCTTCGTCGAGATCGGCTTCTGCATCGGCGCCGTCTAGCGCCAGATCGCCCGTGTTGATGACGATGTCCGGGCGCTCGCCGCGAAGGTGCTCGGCAACCAGGTCGAAATTGGTCCTGAAGTAGGGCTTCGTGCGCGACAGATGCGTGTCGGAAATCTGGGCGATGCGCGTGATCATGATCGGTCCGGCGGGTCAGGATCGGGCGTCCGGCTTCCCGGACGCCCGGGGTTGTTGAAGGATTTGCCTCAGCCCTGGCGCGGGATCAGGCGCCGCACCTCGGTCGCCATGTCGGCCAGCACAGCCTCCGGCGTCGCCTTCTGCTCGGCGATGCGGGCGAGGTTGTCGACCATGACCTGCGTGACACGGACCGAGTTCTGACCGGGGAAGGCGTACCACGGCACCATGAGGTGCACCTGCCGGGTCGCGGCCTGGAAGAGCGGGTTGGCCTTGTAGAACTCGCTGAGATAGCTCGGATCGTCGATGGCGAGCTGGTTGCACGGCACGTAGCCCGTGTTCTTCACCATCAGCGTGGTGCCCTCGGCCGAGGTCGCGAATTTGACGAACTTCCACGCGGCCTCGAGCTTGCGCGGATCCCTGGTGGTGATCATCGCGCCTGCCCCGCCCGTCGGCAGGCGGCCCTTCACAGCGTCGATGACGGGCATGACGGTCGTGCCAAGCTCGAAATTGCCGCCGACCGAATTGGCGATCGAACGCACCTGCGCCGTGGTGCGGAACATCATGCCGAGCTTGCCCGCGGCGAAGGTCTGAAGGTCGGCGGTGCCGGCGTAGTTCGGCATGCCGCCTTCCTTGACCATGCGGTCGAGCAGGCGCAACGCGGCAAGGCCCTCGGGACCGTTGAAGGCGACGTCCGTCTCGGCGTCATTCAGCATCCGGCCGCCATGGCCGTAGAGCAGCGCCGAGAACATCCAGTCATCGCCGGGCCAGCGGAAGAACATGCCCTCATTGCCGTCGCCGAGCGCGCGAACCTTGCGCGCATCCGCGATCACCTGGTCCCAGCTTGTCGGGAACTTCGAGGGATCGAGGCCGGCGCGCTTCAGCAGGGTCGCATTGTAGTAGCTGATCGGATTGGAGGTCGCGAAGGCGAGGCCGCACTGCACCTTGGCGTGGAAGCCAAGCCCGAGGATGGCGGGCGAGTAGCCCAGCCTGGCCAGATCGCCCTCCCGATCGAGCAGCGGCTTGAGGTCGACGGCGATGCCGCGCTCGGCGAACATGCGCAGGCGGTTGAGGCCCTGGAAGGAGACGTCGGGCATCGAATTGGTAGCGGCGTTGCGCAACAGAAGCTGCGCGCCATCCTCATAGGTCGGGGTCGGGTTGACATAGCTCGCCTTGACCTCGGGATGCTTGGCCGAGAAGGCCGCCATGACCGCATCCTGCGCCTCCTTGAAGATGGCCGGCATGGAGTAATGGACCTGAATCTCGGCCGCCTGTGCACGGGCGATGGCAGGCATGGCGACGGTTGCGGCGGCACCGCCGAACAGGGTCAGGGTGTGACGGCGGCTGATTCGCATGTCGGTCGTCATGGTCGTCTTCCTTCTGGTGTAATGCCGGCGCTCAGCCCTTGAGCCCGGTCATGGTGATGCCTTCGATGAAGCGGCGCTGGGCGAACAGGAATGCGAGAACGAGGGGTGCGGTGACGAGCAATGCCGCGGCCATGAGCGCCCCGTAATCCTCCCCCGCCTCGACCGACCGGAAGGCGAGGATGCCCATGGCCGGGGTATAGAGGTCGCCCTTCTGGATCACGATGAGAGGCCAGAACAGGTCGTTCCAGTGCGCCACCACGGAGAAGATCGCGAAGGCGGTGGCCGCCGGCAGGGCGTTGGGGACGATCACGCGCCAGACGATCGAGAACTCGCCCATGCCGTCGATCCTGGCGGCGTTGATGAGGTCGTCGGGGATGGCGCGGAAGAACTGCCGGAACAGGAAGATCGCGAAGACCGAGCAGGTGAAGGGCGCGATCAGCGCCGTGTAGCTGTTGAGCAGGCCAAGCTGGTGGATGCCGAGATAGAGCGGCAGGGCGGTGGTCTGGTAGGGCACCAGAAGCCCCAGCATGACGAAGCCGAAGATCAGCTCACGCCCCCTGAAATGGAGCTTCGCCAGCGCGTAGGCGGCAGGGACCGCGAACAGGATCTGGAAGAACAGGATGCCGAAGCAGACGATCAGGCCGTTG
>JAIXZF010000471.1 GCA_027489835.1 Hyphomicrobiales bacterium | reverse complement strand
GCCCCGGCGAGCAGCGGATCGAGCCTGAGCCAGGCCGCGGCGAGGCCGATCGCGACAGCGGGAAGCGCGATGAGCAGCGCCGCGATGGGGAGACCGACCGGCTCGATGCGGAAATCGGGCACGGCGTGCGCGTCGCCCTCGCCGGGCAGCGCCGGCATCGGCAGGCGCGAGTAGAAGCGCACGCAGCGCGCCGCGGCGATGGCGAAACGCAGCGGGGTGAGCCGGTCGGGCACGGCGGGCGCGCCGCCCTCGGGGGCAGGCGATGGGCGATCGGTCGCGCGGGAGACGGGCTGCACGGCTATGGACTTCCGGATTCGGATCACTGTAGCAGGAACCGTCTTCGAGGATGCGGCTCGCCTGCCGCGCCTTTGCCCTGAAAGTCGCCTTCATGTCCATCTCCGCCTCGGGCCTGCCCTTCGACGACGTCCGCGCCCTTCTGCGCACCATGCCGGGCCCGGACAGGCACGCCTCCCACGCGGTCGAGGACCGTGACCGCGACCTCACCAAGCCGCCGGGCAGCCTTGGCCGGATGGAGGAGCTGGCGGCCTGGATGGCGGCGTGGCAGGGCAAGGCGAGGCCGAGTTGCGACCGGCCGCTGGTCTGCGTCTTCGCGGCCAATCATGGCGTGGCGAGCCAGGGCGTGTCGGCGTATCCCCAGGCCGTGACCCGCCAGATGCTGGACAACTTCGCCGCCGGCGGCGCGGCCATCAACCAGATCTGCGCCGCCTTCGATTTCGGCTTCAAGGTCTTCGACCTTGCGCTCGACCTGCCGACGGATGACTTCACGCGGGCGGCCGCTCTCGACGAGAAATCGGCGGTCGCCACCATGGCCTTCGGCATGGAGGCGATCTCGGGCGGCACGGACCTGCTGATCCTCGGCGAGATGGGCATCGGCAACACCACTTCGGCGGCGGCGATCTACGCCGCGCTTTACGGCGGGGGCGGCGCCAGCTGGGCGGGCCGCGGCACCGGCGTCGACGATGATGCCTATGCCCGCAAGGTCATGGCCGTCGATCTCGCGCTCGACCTGCACCGGCCTCACCTCAAGGACCCGCTCGAGGTGCTGCGCCGGCTCGGCGGACGCGAGATCGCGGCGATCTGCGGCGCGATCCTCGCCGCGAGGCTGCAGCGCATCCCCGTCATCCTCGACGGCTACGTCGTCACCGCCGCGGCCGCGATCCTCCACGCGCTCGACCCCTCGGCGCTCGACCATTGCGTCGCGGGCCACCTCTCGGCCGAGGGCGCGCATCGCGAGGTCCTTGTGCGGATCGGCAAGGTGCCGCTCCTCGCGCTGGACATGCGCCTCGGCGAGGCCACCGGCGCGGCGCTGGCCGCAGCCCTCGTCAAGGCGGCGGTCGCCACCCACAACGGCATGGCGACATTCGAGCAGGCGCAGGTCGCGCGCGGCTGAGGACTGGCTTCAGGCCAGGGCCGCCTCCACCGCCCCCAGCGCGGCGTCGACATCCTCCGCGGTCTGGTGGCAACCGAAGCCGAAGCGGATGCGGTCGCCGCGCACGTCGGTGATGATGTGGGCCGCCGCGAGCCGGCCATACATCGAAGCCGCGTCCGGCGTCTCGAAGGTCAGGAAATGGCCGCGCCCGGCACCCTGCATCGGCGTCACCAGCCGCGCGCCGAGGACGGCCGGGATGGCCCGGGCCCTTACGCCCTCGAGGAAGCGTTCCTGCAGCGCCAGCGCGTGATGGTGGATGGCCGGCACCGTCAGGCCGATGCGCGTCATCCAGTCGAACACCGCGCGCTGGCGGTAAAAGCCCACGGGATCGAAGGTCGCCCCCCAGAAGCGGCTGCCTTGCGGCCCATAGGGGACACCCTCCTGCTTCGCCGTCAGCGCTCCGAAAGCGGCGTACCAGCCCGTGTCGCGCGGACGCGGCGCATAACCGTCGGGGCAATGGATGAAGCACACATTCTCGCCCGCCATCGCGTATTTGTAACCGCCCGACATGTAGAACACCCGGTCCGCCACGGCGCCGAGATCGGTCGGCAGCGCCATGAAGCCGTGATAGCCGTCGATGCAAATCAGCGTGGCCGGGTCGGGCACGCTCGCCGCCAGCGCCGCGATGTCGCCCGTCGTGCCGCCGGCGTTGAACAGCACCTGGCTGACGAAGACGAGGTCGTGCCCGCCCCGCGCCGCCGCCTCGCGCAGCCGCTCTGGCAAGGTCGCGAGAGGCTCGTGCGCCACGCGCTCGACCACGGCGAGCCCCTCCTCCTCGAGCCGGGCCGCCTGCCGCGCGAAGGAGTGGAACTCGCCATCGGTGGTGAGGATTCGCGGCGGCCTGTCCGCCGGCAAGGCCGAGAGCAGCCTGCGGATGAAGTCGTGCGTGTTCGGCGCAAAAGCGATGGTGCCCGGATCGGGCAGGCCGAGGATGGCGGCGATGCCCTTCTGCACGGCCGGGATGACCTCGCCGAAGATGACGCCCCATTTGCCGTCGGCATGGCGGCAGGCATCATCCCAGGCCAGGAGCTGCGCCTCGCGCGTCACGTCCGGCCAGTAGTGATGGCTGTGCGCTGCGAGGTGAATCCGCCCCGCCACCGCGCGGAACCGGCTGAAATGGGGGCTGAGGTCGAGTAGGGCCAAGCGCTGCTCCACGGGTCGCGATCTTTCGCTGATGATTGCCCGGCCCGGCCGTGCGGGCAAGCCGGCGCGGCGCGGGAGCGCCCCGCCCCGAGCCGAGGCCTGTCCGCGGCCGAGGCCAAGCCTTGCGTGGACTTTCAAACCACCTATGTTGCAATGCGGCAAAGGGCGCGGGGGCGCCGGACGCAAGGAGTTTTCACATGTCGCTGAAGGGCCGCAACGCCGTCATCACGGGCTCGACCAGCGGGATCGGGCTTGGCATCGCCAAGGCTTTGGCGGCCGAAGGCTGCAACATCATGCTGAACGGCCTGCCGACGCCGGACTGCGAACAGATCCGCTCGGGCCTCGAGCGCGAGGCGGGCGTCAAGGTGCTGTTCGATCCGGCCGACATGTCGAAGACCGAGCAGGTGCGCGCGCTCGTGCGCAACGCCGAGGCCGGGCTCGGCTCGGTCGACATCCTCGTCAACAATGCCGGCGTGCAGCACGTCTCGCCGATCGAGGATTTTCCGGAGGACAAGCTCGACCTGATCATGCGGGTGAACTTCTTTTCGGCCTTCCACGCCATCGCGGCGGCGGTGCCCGGCATGAAGGCGCGCAAATGGGGCCGGATCATCGACATCACATCGGCCCACAGCCTGGTGGCCTCGCCCTTCAAGTCGGCCTACGTCTCTTCCAAGCACGCCGTGATGGGCCTGACCAAGACGGTCGCCCTCGAGGTCGCCACCGACGGCATCACCGTCAACGCGATCGCGCCCGGCTATGTCTGGACGCCGCTGGTCGAACGCCAGATTCCCGACACCATGGCCGCCCGCAACATGACCAAGGAACAGGTCATCGAGGAGGTGCTACTGAAGGCCCAGCCCACCAAGCGCTTCGTCAGCATCGAGGAGGTCGCTGCCGCCGCCGTGTACCTCGCCTCCGACGCGGCCGCGTCGATCACCGGCACCACGCTTTCGATCGACGGGGGCTGGACCGCGGCATGACCGCGCCGATCAAGCGGATTTCGCTCGCGCTCCAGGGCGGCGGGGCGCATGGCGCCTTCACCTGGGGCGTGCTCGACCAGCTGCTCGAGGATGGCCGCCTCGGCTTCGATTCGATCTCGGGCACCAGCGCGGGCGCGATGAACGCGGTGGCGCTGGCCGATGGCTGGCTTGCCGGCGGACGGGACGGCGCGCGGACCCAGCTCGAAGCGTTCTGGCGGGCGATGAGCCGGGACGGCGCGCTCGGCGCCGGGCAGCGCGCGGTGCTCGACCGCTTCCTCGGCTCCGCGCCCATGACGGGCGTGGGAGAATTCTGGATGGGGCTGTTCCGGCAATCGGCCAGCCCCTACGACTTCAACCCGCTCAACATCAACCCGCTCAAGGATTTCCTCGAACGCGAGATCGATTTCGCGCGCGTCAGGGCCTGCAAGCAGTTCCGCCTCCACATCGCCGCCACCAATGTCGAGAGCGGCAAGGTCCGAATCTTCGACGCTCCGGAGCTGACCGCCGACCACCTCATGGCCTCGGCCTGCCTGCCCACGGTGTTCCAGGCGGTGGAGATCGACGGCCAGTCCTATTGGGATGGCGGCTACATGGGCAATCCGGCGCTCTACCCGCTGTTCTACGGGACAGGCTCGAACGACGTGCTGCTCGTGCAGATCAACCCGATCGAGCGCAAGGGCACGCCGAAGACGCCGCGCGACATCCAGAACCGGCTGAACGAGATCACTTTCAACGCCACCCTGCTGCGCGAGCTGCGCGCCATCGACTTCGTCGCGAGGCTGATCGATGAAGGCAAGCTTTCGGCGCAGGACTACAAGCGCGTGCTGATGCACCGTATCGCGCTGAGCGAGGCGCTGACCGACATCGACGCCTCGACCAAGCTGTCCGCACGCTGGGATTTCTTCGTGCGGCTGAAGAATGCCGGCCGGGCGGCGGCGCGCAAGTGGCTGGCAGCCCATTACGAGGACATCGGCGTCCGGCCCTCGATCGACCTCAGGGCCGAATATGGCTGACGCGGTTCAGCGCTCGAGCCGCCAGACGCTGGTCTTCTTGATGTCCGCATCCTCGAGCTCGCGCGTCACTCTGACCTCGTAGGTGGCGAGCAGCGTGAGCCGCTCCTTCGGCAGGTAGCTGCGGCCGGGATCGCCGATCAGCACCAGCGCGCCGCGCCGCGCGAGCCCGCCGAGCCAGTCGCCGACGCGCGCCGACAGGTCGCGCTCATAGCAGATGTCGCCGGCCAGCACCGTGTCCCAGCCTCCGTCGCGGCCGATCAGGTCCCCATGCGCGAC
Organism: Hyphomicrobiales bacterium; assembly: GCA_027489835.1. Lineage (GTDB taxonomy): Bacteria > Pseudomonadota > Alphaproteobacteria > Rhizobiales > Beijerinckiaceae > Allobosea. The sequence continues at coordinate 306 of JAIXZF010000471.1, read as the reverse complement.
ATCGAGGCGCACGCCGTTCGCGGCCGCGTTGAGCCCGATGGCGGCGATGGCGAACGGATCGATATCGGCCGCCAGCACGTCGGCCGCCCCGGCCTTCGCCGCCGCGATGCCGACCAGCCCCGAGCCGGAGGCGAAATCGAGCACGCGCCGGCCCGCGACTGAAGCGGGCTCGTCCAGAATGTGGCGCGCCAGCGCCTGCCCGCCTGCCCACGCGAAGGCCCAGAAGGGCGGGGGCAGGCCGATCTCGCCAAGCTCGTCCTCGGTCCGGGCCCACAGCGCCGTCGCCTCGTCCGCGACATGCAGCCG
>JAIXZF010000102.1 GCA_027489835.1 Hyphomicrobiales bacterium | reverse complement strand
GGATCATCCGGCCGGTGGCCTTCGGCATAGAGGAAGCGGTGAAGCTGGCGCAGCGAGGAAAGCCTGCGGGCCGCCGAGGAGGCCTTCAGCCCGCGGCGGGACAGCTCCGCCAGATAGGCCCTGACCGCCTCTGCGTCGGCGCCGCGAAGGCCGCCGCGGGCGGCGACGAAGGCCAGGTAGTCGTCGAGGTCGGCGGCGTAAGCGGCCATCGTGGCCTTGGCCGCGCCGCGCTCCGAGGCCATCATGTCGAGGAACAGCCCGACCAGTGCCGCGTCGCGCCCGCTCATCGGTTGAAGCGCTGGGGCGGGATCGGCACGCTCATCTCCCGCTGTTCGGGCTCAACGAGCACGGCCAGAGCGACCATGGCCCCGAAGCCGATCAGCCCGATCATCGCCAATACGCCCAGGAACCGGAACAATGTCGGCACGGAGCCACTCGCCTCCCTCGCCGCCGCGGGCGACGGCCTCTAGATGCCCGCTGGGGCCGCCTCGCGCAAGGGCGTCCGGCGTGATGACTCGGGACCCGCTTGCTGATAGAGGCGGCTCATGAGCCAGCCCTCCGAACAGATGGCGCCGCAGGCCGAGCCCGCCACGATCCGCGCGCGGCTGGGCGGGCGGCCGGTCGTGCTGGTGGGGATGATGGGCTCGGGCAAGAGCACCATCGGCTCCCGGCTTGCCGCCCGCCTTGGGCTGCGCTTCGTGGACGCCGACGCCGAGATCGAACTGGCGGCGGGCATGTCCATTCCCGACATCTTCGCGAGCCGTGGCGAGGCCGAGTTCCGCGCCGGCGAGCGCCGCGTGATCGCGCGGCTGCTGGGCCAGGGCTCGCAGGTCATCGCCACCGGCGGCGGCGCCTTCATGAGCGAGGAGACGCGCCAGCGCATGGCGCAAAGCGCCGTCTCCGTCTGGCTCAAGGCCGATCCCGATACGCTGATGCGGCGGGTGCGCAAGCGCTCGAACCGTCCCCTGCTCCAGACCGAGGACCCGGAGGGGACCTTGCGGCGCCTGCTCGACGAGCGCAGCCCGGTCTATGCGCTGGCCGACATCGCGGTCACCTCGCGCGAGGAGCCGCACGAAATCGTGGTCGAAGCCCTCATTGGCGCGCTGGAGGCCTGGCTCGACGAGCATCCGCCGCGGGCGCCGGCATGAGCGGCGGCGCCCTCCGCATCGTTCCCGTGTCGCTGCCCGGCCGCGCCTACGACATCGTCATCGGCCGCGGCGCGCTGGCCGGGGCGGGCGCGCGCATCGCCGCGCTCGGCTCTGTGCGGCAGGCGGCTATCGTCACCGATGCCCATGTCGGCCCCCTGCATGCCGCGGCTCTCGAGGCGGAGCTCGGCGCTGCCGGCATCAGGACGACCCGCGTCACCGTGCAGGCCGGCGAGGGCTCGAAATCCTACGCCAAGTTTGCGGAGGTCTGCGACGCGCTGATCGCCGCCCGGATCGAGCGCAAGGATGTGGTGGTCGCGCTCGGCGGCGGGGTCGTCGGGGATCTGGCAGGCTTTGCGGCGGCCTCGCTGCTGCGCGGCGTCCGCCTCGTGCAGGCGCCGACCAGCCTGCTCGCCCAGGTCGATTCATCCGTCGGCGGCAAGACAGGCATCAATTCGCCCCACGGCAAGAACCTCGTGGGCGCCTTCCACCAGCCTTCGCTCGTCCTCGCGGACACGGCGCTGATCGACACGTTGCCGGCGCGCGAGCGCAAGGCCGGCTACGCCGAGGTCGTGAAGTACGGGCTCATCAACGACGCGCCGTTCTTCGAATGGTGCGAGCGCCATGGCGGGGCCGTGATGGCGGGCGGGCCGGAGCTGGACGAGGCGGTGGCGGCGAGCTGCGCGGCCAAGGCCGGGGTGGTGACGCGCGACGAGCGGGAGGATGGCGAGCGGGCGCTGCTCAATCTCGGCCACACCTTCGCCCATGCCATCGAACGGATCGTCGCCTACGACAATGCCCGCATGGTGCATGGCGAGGCGGTCTCGATCGGGCTGGCGCTCGCCTTCCGCTTCTCGCAGCGGCTCGGGCTCTGCCCGGGCCAGGACGCGACGCGCGTGTCGGCGCATCTTGCGGCCATGGGCATGCCGACGCGGCTGTCGGATGTCCCGGGCGGGGCCGGCACGCCCGAGGCGCTGCTCGAGGCCATGGCGCAGGACAAGAAGGTGGCGGCCGGCAAGCTCACCTTCATCCTGGCGCGCGGCATCGGGCAGAGCTTCATCGCGCGCGACGTGCCCCCCGACGAGGCGAAGGCCTTCCTGCGCGCCGAGATGGCTGGCGAATAAGACCCCGGAGCACTAGTTTTCGTTCATGGACACTCTCGATATCGCGACGAACCCATGGGTCGCCCTGGCGATCGTGGCGTTCTGCCTGTGCCTTTCGGCCTTCTTCTCCGCCAGCGAAACCGCGCTGACGGCGGCTTCCCGCGCCCGCATGCATGCGCTCGAGAATGGCGGCGACGCGCGCGCGGGCATCGTCAACCGGTTGCTGATGGCCCGAGAGCGGCTGATCGGCGCCATGCTGATCGGCAACAACATCGTCAATGTCGGCGTGTCGTCCTTCACCACCGTGGTGCTGGTCAACATCTTCGGCGACGCGGGCGTGATCTACGCCACGCTGCTGATGTCGCTGTTCATCATCGTCTTCGCCGAGGTGACGCCCAAGACCGTGGCGATCATCAAGCCCGATCAGGTCGCGCTGCTGTTCGCGCGGCCGGTCTCATGGGCCGTGTCGGTGTTCACGCCGCTACTTTACGCCATCGAGGCGCTGGTCAGGCTCATCCTGAGGCCCTTCGGCGTGGTCATCGGCGAAAACCAGTCTCTTTTGTCGGCCCATGAGGAGATCAAGGGCACGGTGGATCTGCTCCACCGCGAGGGCGGCGTGGTGAAATCGGACCGCGACATGCTCGGCGGCCTGCTCGACCTGCGCGAACTCACGGTCGAGGACGTGATGATCCACCGCACCAAGATGCGGACCATCGACGCCGATCTGGGTCCGAGCGAGATCGTGCGCGAGGTGCTGGCCTCGCCCTACACCCGCATGCCGCTCTGGCGCGGCACGTCCGAGAACATCATCGGCGTGCTGCACGCCAAGGATCTGCTGCGCGCGCTCGATGCGGTGGGCGGGGACGCGGCCAAGCTCAATGTGGAGCAGATCTCGTTCGCGCCCTGGTTCGTGCCGGTGACAAGCTCGCTGTCGGAGCAGCTCAAGGCCTTTCTCAGCAAGAAGACTCACTTCGCGCTCGCCGTCGACGAATATGGCGAGGTGATGGGCCTCGTCACGCTCGAGGACATCCTCGAGGAGATCGTGGGCGACATCAAGGACGAGCACGACGTCGCCGTACAGGGCGTCAGGCCCCAGCCGGACGGATCGGTGGTGGTGGACGGCTCGGTCCCGATCCGCGACGTCAACCGGGCGATGGACTGGTCCTTGCCCGACGAGGAGGCCACGACGATCGCGGGCCTCGTCATCCACGAGGCGCAGCTCATTCCCGAGGCGGGGCAAGCCTTCACCTTCTACGGCTTCCGCTTCGAGGTGATGCGCAGGAGCCGCAACAAGGTGACGGCACTCAAGATCACGCCTGTGGCCAAGGCGGGCGTCGAGGCGGCCGCGTAGGATCCGCCGGCGCGGCGAGTGGCAAAGCCCGGGAACGGCGCCTGACGGCTAGCTCGCGGCGATCTTGGCGGCCAGCCCGGTCAGGCCAGCCTCGCCGTCCGCCGGGACATTGTCCTTGGCTTCCGTGCCCGCGAGATACTGCGCGCGCGCCAGCGCCGCGAACCGGCCGCCATGGGCGACAAGTTCCTCGAAATTGCCGCTTTCGATGACGCGGCCCTGCTCGAACACCAGGATGCGCGTGGCGTTGCGGATGGTCGCGAGGCGGTGAGCGATGACGAAGGTCGTGCGGCCCTTCATCACCTCGTCCAGCGCCTTCTGAAGCTTGACCTCGGTGGCCGCGTCGAGCGCGGAGGTGGCCTCGTCGAGGATGAGGATGGGCGGGTCCTTGAGCAGAGCGCGGGCGATGGAGAGGCGCTGACGCTCGCCGCCCGAGAGGGTGCGGCCGCGCTCGCCCACCATGGTGTCGAGGCCATCGGTCTGGCGCGCCATGATCTCAGTGGCCTGGGCGCGGTCGAGTGCGACGCGCATTTCCTCCTCGGTGGCGTCCGGCTTGCCGACCTGGAGGTTCTCGCGGATCGTGCGCGCGAAAAGCATCGGCTCCTGGAACACGACGCCGATGTTGCGGCGGAGCGAGACGAGCGTCAGGTCCCGAAGGTCCATGCCGTCGACGCTGATGAAGCCCGATTGCGGATCGAAGGCGCGGTGCAGCAGGCCGAGCGTGGTCGACTTGCCCGAGCCGGTCGAGCCGACGATGGCGATGGTCTCGCCGGGCTTGACCTCGAAGGACACGTCGAGGACGGCAGGCCTCTTGCCGTCATAGGAGAAGGAGACGTCGTTGAAGCCGACCTGGCCGGTGAGCCGCCCGGCATCCTTGCCGTCGGGCTTGTCGCGCACCTGGGGCAAGGTGTCGAGCACGTCGAAGAACTCGCGCAGCTTCGGCGCCTGCATGAAGATGAAGTTGATGAAGCCCACCACCTGCTCGAGCCGCCCGATCAGCATGGTGGCGAAGCTGGTGAAGGTGACGATCTCGCCGACCGTGGTGAGGCCGCGCATGTAGAGCCAGGTGCCGAGCGTGAAGATGGACAGCACGGTCAGCGTGGCCGAGGCGCGCGTCGCGACGGTGGCGATCGCCCACCAGGACAGGACCGGCATCTGCGCCTCGAGCAGGCTCTTGATGGTCAGGTGGAGGCCGCGCACCTCGCTCTCGATGCGGGTGAAACTCTGGATCACCGGCACGTTGCCCAGCGCGTCCGAGGCGCGCTCGGCGAGATCGGAATGGTAACGCTCGACCGTGCCCTGCAGCTGCTCGGTCTTGCGGAGCACGAAGGCGGTGAGCAGTCCGAAGAGCACGACGAGCGTCACCAGCAGCAGGCCCATCTGCCAGTTGAGCCAGAGCGTGAAGGGCAGGAGCACGAACAGGGCCACCATCGACGCGCAGTGATCGCGGAAGAAGGAGAGCCACAGGCCCCACATGCTGGACGTTCCCTCCAGCATCACCTTCAGCACGCGGCCCGAATGGGTGGAGCTGTGAAAGGCGACGGGCAGGGTCAGCGCGTGCTCGAAATACATCGCCATGACGGCGAGCCTGCGCCGATGGGCGAGCTTGTCCGCGTTGAGGGCAACGTAGACGCCGGCGGCGATGGTGAAGATGCCGAAGGCGGCCCAGCCGAGCAGCAGCGGCACGAGCTCATCCCAGCCGGGCTTCGGCCCGCCGCTGGCGGTCTTGCTCAGGACGTCGATGATCTTGCCGAACAGCACCGGCTCGCCGAACGCCGCGACCGCGAGAAGCACGTTGGCGACCGCGATGAAGATGCCCAGGCGCTTTTCGGGGCCGAGCTGGCCCATGACGCGCAAATAGATGGAAAGCATAGCCATGCTCCAGCCTTAGCGAAGCCGAACGGTCAATGAAAGCATCAACCTTAACGCTTCATTCAAGCGCTGGGCGCTAGGGTCGGCAGGATCGGATGTGCGCGCGTCCGTCCGTAAGCGTGGCTGGGAGTGGTCCATGGATATCGCAACCGGGCTCGGCCTCATAGCCGGCATGGCCACGATCTGCGCCATCATCCTCATCGACGGCGGCAATTTCGGGGCGTTTGTCGACAAGCACGCGCTCATCATCATCTTCGGCGGCGTGATCGCGGCGACCATGGTGCGCTATCCGTTCTCGGTCATCATCCATGGTCTTCCGATGGGGCTGAAGTTCGCCTTCCAGATGCGTGCCTTCCACCCGCGCGAGCTGATCCAGGAGATCACCGGGCTTGCGGATCTGGTGCGCAAGCAGGGCGCCATCGCGCTCGAGGGGGCCAAGATCTCCGACCCGTTCCTGGCCCAGGGCGCGCGCTACATCGCCGACGGCTACGACAAGGACTTCATCCGGGACACGATGGAGCGCGACCGCGACAACTTCCTGATGCGGCTGGACGAGGGCTCCAAGGTCTACCGCGCCATCGGCGAATGCGCCCCGGCCTGGGGCATGATCGGCACCATCCTCGGCATGGTGACGATGTTCGCCAACATGTCCGACCCGTCCAAGCTCGGCCCCGCCATGGCGACGGCGCTGCTGGCGACGCTCTACGGCGCGGTCATCGCCAACGCCATCGCGACGCCCATCGCCGACAAGCTGCACGTCAAGATCGAGGAGGAAGAGATCTCCCGCACTCTCATCATCGACGGCATCCTGCAGATCCGCGAGTCGAAGAGCCCGACGCTGATCAAGGAAATGCTGCTGGCCTACCTGCCCGATCACCACCGTGCCGAATTCGCGGACGCGTGAGCGCCGGGCCGACGGGCAGGGTGACATGGCAAGGAGGAAGCGCGGGGGGCATGGCGGTCACGGCTGGTTCGTGACCTTCGCCGATCTCATGGCCCTGCTCATGAGCTTCTTCGTCATGGTCGCGGCCTACTCCTCCCAGAACAAGGAGAAGATGCAGGTCATCGCCGGCTCCTTTCGCGAGGCCTTCGGCAACAACAAGGACAACCGCTTCGCCGGCATCGTCGAAATCAACGGCATCCCGACGCGTCCCCATCTGCAGAACGCCAAGCTCAAGCCGATCGAGGAGGCGTCGGACGTCACGGCGCCGAACAGCCTGAACCGCAACAGGGACGGGCTCCCCGTCACCGCCGCGGAGCGCGGCTTCGCGCTGGCCAGTTCCTCGCTCAGGCAGGCGCTCAACGACATGCCCGAGATCGCGCAGATCTCGAAGAACATCGTGATCGAGGAAAGCAAGGAGGGGCTGAACCTCAACCTCGTCGATCAGGACGGCCGCTCGATGTTCGCCGAGGGCTCGATCAACCCCTATGAGCGGACCCGCAAGGTGCTGGAGGCCGTCGCGCCGACGATCCGGCGCCTGCCGAACCGCGTCGCGATCAGCGGCCATACCTCGCCCACCCGCTCGGGCCAGCGCCCGCCCGGCTCGCCCTGGGACCTGTCCATCGGCCGCGCCGCGGCTGTCCGCGAGATCCTCGCGGAAGCAGGCGTTCCGGATGACCGCTTCGCCTGGGTGACGGGCAAGGCCGACACCGAGCCGCTGTTCCCCGACAACCCCTACCTTGCGGCCAACCGGCGCGTGACGATCACGCTGCTGTTCGAGGCGCCGCCGCTGCCCACGGGCATCAAGCCCTGAAGAGCAGAGGCCGGCCTTCAGTCAGCGGCGAGCAGCAGGGCCCAGTAGACCTGGTACTTCGAGCCCGGCGCGTAGGCCGTGGCGATGCCCATGCGCGTCGCACCGGGAGCCTTCATGACCCGGTCATGCGGGGCTGAATCGCGCCAGCCCGAGAAGGCGGCCGCCAGCGTGCGGTAGCCTGCCGAGAGGTTGGCCTCCGGGCGGGCGAGGCCCGCCGAGGCCAGCCGCTTCTTCACGGCATCGGCGGAACTCGGCTGGTCGGCGGCCGCCATGGCGCGCGCCTCGCGCTCGGCGGCCTCCTGCAAGGCAGGGTCCAGCCGAAGCTGTCCGAGCCCGGCATTGAGCCTGTAGGCCGAGATCATGGCGCGCGCCTGCCCTGCATCGACCCGCGCCGAAGCCGCGCCGAGATCGGCGTAGAAGCTCGGCTGCCCGGATGGGCGCGGGGCGTCGGCGCAGCCGGCAAGGCCGAGCATGGCCGCGAGCGAGGCGATGGCTGCGGTGCAGGACATGGCGGCGTTCCTTGTCATTTCTGGCCTCGTCAGGTCCGGCCCCGTCATTTCTTGGCGCCCTGGGTCGGCCGGCCCGCCGACGGAGCAGTCTTAGCGGCCGGGGGCGGGGCTTCGGGCTGCGCGCCATCCCCCTGCCGGCGACGGGCCTGGAGCGCCGCGGCCTTGGCCTCCTGCGCGTCCTCGATGGTGTCGACCAGTTCGTCGAGCGTGTCCTCGATGCGGTCGAGGCCCTTGACCGCGATCTCGCGCTCGGGCTGCCCGATCCCGGCGCGGCTCAGGCTCGAGAAGATCGCGAAATGCAGGTCGCTGGACACGACGCCCACGAGGTCGACATCCGGCACGATGCAGACGAGGTCGAACTCCAGCGCGGTCTCGGTGATCTTCTTGAACAGCACGCGCGGCTTGGGCTCGGCCAGCACGTCGGCATGGTCCTTGGCGGCCTTGAGCATGACCTTGTTGACGCGCTCCGGATCGGCCGAGCGCGGCACGGCGAGCGAGACGATGACGCGGCCCGTGCGGTCCGAGCGCACCCGGTTCTTGACCACGCCCGAGATCAGGTTCGAGTTCGGCACGATCACAGTGGAGCGGTCGAAGGTCTCGATCTCGGTCGAGCGCACGTTGATGCGCCGGACGATGCCCTCGCCATCGCCCACGACGATGAGGTCGCCCACCCTGATCGGGCGCTCCCAGAGCAGGATCAGGCCGGAGACGAAGTTCGACACGATCGACTGCAGGCCGAAACCGATGCCGACCGAAAGCGCGCCGGCCACGATGGTGAGGCGCTCGAGGCTGAGCCCGAGCGAGGAGATCGACAGCGCCAGCGCCGCGGTGAAGCCGACATAGCGCACCATGGTGCGCAGCGAGTTGCGCAGGCCGGGATCGAGGTCGGTCGCCGGCAGGAAGCGGTCGTCGAGCCATCGCGTCAGCGCCTTGGTGGCGGTGAGGCCGATGGCGAAGAGCAGGCCCGCGATGATGACGGCGGAAAGCGAGATGGTGACGTCGCCGACCTTGAAGCCGAAGAAGGCCGCCTTCAGAGAGGAGGTGAGATCGGTCGATTCGACCCCCCAGGGCGCCAGCACCAGCATCGCGCCGATGATGATGAGCACGAGCTTGGCGAGCCCGGCGCCGATCACGGCCACCTGCTGAAGCGAGCGCTTCCTGAGGCCGACATTGGTCTGGAGCGTCATCGCCACCCTGCCATCGCCCGCCAGCAGGGTCTGGAGGCCCTGGTCGGCCAGCATCAGGCCGAGGCCTACCAGCGTCGCGACGATGATGATCCAGGCCGACTGGTCGACGAGGAAGGACGCGAAGGCGACGTAGCCGATCAGGCTCGCCACCGTGATGACGACCACGAGGCCCCAGCCGACGAGCCGCAAGGGGGCCAGCAACGCGCCGTCCACCGGCACGTAGGGGCCGAGCTCGGCCTCGACGTCGTCTGTGGGGCTGTCGCGCAGCTGGTTGAGCCAATGCGCGAGAACGGCGGCGAAGACGAGCGCGAAGCCGGCCCTTAGCGCGATCGACAGCGAGAGCCCCGCCGCAATGGCCTGGAGCATGGCCTCGACCGCCTTGGCGGCGACCAGCACGCCGGCGGTCTGCGTGACGAGCTTCTTCAGGATGCGGGCGTTGCGGTCGGCGACGCCGAAGATGCGGCGCTGCGGCCATTTCGGCGCCAGCGTGGCATCGGCCAGCGCGCTCACGAAGGCGAGGAAGGCGAGCCCGCCGAGCACGGCCCAGGCGAAGGGTTCGACGCGGCGCGGCAGCAGCCCGCCGTTGAGCAGGGCCGAATAGACGAGCCAGCTCGCCAGCGCCGCCGGCAGCGTGCCGGCGAGCAGCCTCACCACCGCCGCGACCAGCCGCTTCAGCCGCGTCGCCTCGCCGTCGGCGCCGAGATAGGCCATCACGGAGGGCAGGTATCGCAGCCGCGCCAGATAGATGCCGACGCCCGCGATGATGGACAGCACAACGAGGATGAAGCCGCGCTCCGGCACGCGCGCCATCGCGATCGAGGCCCAGTCGCCGACGACCAGGTTCAGCGCCCGCACATCCTGCGGCAGGCTGCTCAGGAGCGAGACCCAGAGCGTCGGGCTGAACAGGCTGGGGCCGTATTCGAACAATGTGCGGGCGAAGAGTGCCCGGCGCTTGTCGGCCACGGTGCCGATCACCTGCTCGGCCTGCAGCAGGAGCGCCCGCGAGAGCCGGGCGGATTCGTCGGCCTCCGTCAGCGCCTTCTCGCGCTGGGTGCGCTCGGCGGCGATGTCGCCGCTTTCGGGCGGGGCTTTGGCATCCGGCTTGGGACCGAGCTGCTCGAGCCTCGCCCTCGCCTGGTCGGCGCGCTGGCCGAGCTCGTCGGCGATGCGGCGCAGCTCGTCCTGCACAGGGTCGGCGCGTTGCCGGATGCGCTGGAGATCGGCGTCGCCCAGCTCGCGGTTGGCGAGGGCGGCCTCCATCTGCTGGATGTCCAGCCGCAGAGCGTCGATCCGGGCGCGCGGCGCCTGGGCGTCGGCGGGGACCTGCGCCAGAGCTCCGAAGGCAAGGCCGAGCCAGAGGAGCGTGGCGGCGAAGACCAGGACGGCCGCCTTCAACGCGCCTGCGCCAGCCCGGCGCATCGCCAGGCCGGGTTTCGCCATATCTGCTCCGCCGACCGCCAGCATCATCCGCGCCTTGCCTTTCGCGACCCGATTCATGCGGTCCACCCTCGCCACGGGAGTGGGGCAAAGGCAAGGCCCGACAGGGCGTTCAACCCATCACGCGGCTGCTGCGGCGGCCATGCGGGCCCAGATGGCGCCGACGGATCGGCGCCGCTGGGCGCGGGCCTTCAGCGCCACGATGCCGAGCGGAAGCGACCAGCCTTCGCCGCCCAAGGGGACGAGATCGAGCCGCCTGGCCGCCACCGTGGATTCGGTCAGCCAGGCCACGCCCTGGCCGGAGGCGGCCAGCGAATGAAGCACGTCGGACATGTCGCTCTCGGCGACGCGGCGCCCGACGAGGCGGCTCGGCGCGTCCTCGAGCATGATGTCGACGAGCCGCGCGAAATAGATGGCCGGGGAATACATCAGCAGCGGCACGGGGCGCGCCTCCGTGCCCGGGAAGCCGAACCCGCCTGCCGCCGCCCGGCTTGCCCAGGGGCGCAGGCGATCGCGCCCGAGCACGATGCGCTCGAAACCCTCCGGGTCGAGATGCACCGGCTGCTGCGCCGTTTCGTGGCAGATCATGATGTCTGCGGCTCCGGAAACGAGCAGGCCGGCGAGGTCGAGCACGTTGCCATGCAGAAGGGCGCAGGTCGCGCCGCTCTCGGCCGCCCAGCCGCGCCACCAGCCGCTGAAGAGCGAGGTGGCGATGACGTAGGGCAGGGCGACGCGGACATGGTCGCGCCCGAAGACGGGCCTGCCCTCGATCTCGCCGCGCGCGTCGGCGAGGCGGCCGAGCACCTCTGCGGCGTGCACCTTGAGCTGCTCGCCGGCGGCGGTGAGCGCGGGCGGAAACGTGCCGCGGTCGATCAGGGCCGCACCCGCCCAGGCCTCGAGCGACTGGATCCGGCGGCTGAACGCGGCCTGCGAGGTGTTGCGGCGTGCCGCCGCGCGCGTGAAATTGCGTGTTTCGGCAAGTGTCAGGAAATCCTGCAGCCAGCGCGTGTCCAAGCCCCGAACCTCCCCGGACGGCGATGCGGCTCGCCTGGAGGCGCCATGGTGCGCAAGGCGCCGAGCGGAAGCAATGCAAATTTTGCATCGGGCGTGCGGCCGTTTGGGGCTGAAGCGGGCCGGCGCCTTCAGCGGGATGGGCAGCGCGCGCCTGTTCTTGCGCGCTTTGCATTGGCGCGATGGGCATCCGTCATGCCAGTCTTCAAGCGCAGCCAACGGAGTGGCCCATGCAGATCGATCCGCCCTATCTGATGTTCCTCGGCGACGTGCCGGACCAGCTGGCCGCCAAGACGGCCCATGGCATCGTGGACTGGCGGCGCGAATGGTGCCTCGGCCAGATGCGCCTTGCCGGTTGCGGCGCCGATCTCGGCATTCCGGACATGGACATCGCCGAAGCGGCCTCAAAGGGCGCAAGGACGCTGATCGTCGGCGTCGTCAATGCCGGCGGCGTCCTGCCCGCGCACTGGATCGACTCGATCGTGGCGGCGCTCGATGGCGGGCTCGACGTGGCGAGCGGCCTTCACATGAAGCTGGGCGATGCGCCCGAGATCGCTGCCGCCGCCGCGCGAAACGGACGCAAGCTGTTCGACGTGCGCCACAGCACCCAGCGCTTCGACACCGGCAAGGGCACGAAGCGGACGGGGCTGAGGCTGCTGACCGTGGGCACCGACTGCTCTGCCGGCAAGAAGTACACCGCGCTGGCGCTGGAGCGCGAGATGCGCGCCCAAGGCTACGACGCCGACTTCAAGGCGACGGGCCAGACCGGCATCTTCATTTCCGGCCGCGGTGTGGCCATCGATGCGGTGGTGGCGGACTTCATCTCGGGCGCGGTGGAATGGATCTCGCCAGCGGCGGATCCCGGCCATTGGGATCTGATCGAGGGACAGGGCTCGCTGTTCCATCCCTCCTTCGCGGGCGTAACGCTCGGCCTGCTGCACGGGGCGCAGCCCGACGCCTTCGTGGTCTGCCATGAGCCGACCCGCACGACGATGCGCGGCGTGAAGCATCCGCTGCCGTCCATCCAGGAGGTGATCGATCTCACCATCCGCTGCGGGACCCTCACCAATCCGGCCATTCGCTGCG
>JAIXZF010000261.1 GCA_027489835.1 Hyphomicrobiales bacterium | reverse complement strand
GTGGCCCGGTTCAGCGAGCGCGCCGTGGTGAAGAAGCGCATGCGCAGATCCTCGGGATCGCAGGCTTCAAGCATCCGGCGCAGGGCCAGTTCATCATCGGGCCGCATCGGCCGGACGTGGAGGGCCGTGCCGTCCGCGATGACGGCTTCCTGCTCGAACTCGCGCGGATAAGGCCGCACCGCGAATCGACGGCTCGGCGACGTCCTGTCCGTTCGGGCAGGGTCGGCGACCTGCACGCGGGCATCAATGGCGACAGCCCCGTCCGCGTCGGTCAGCAGCGGGTTGAGGTCGATGCCGATGATCTCCGGATGGTCCTCGACCAGACGCGACAGCCGCACGAGGATTTCGGCGATGGCGATCTCGTCCACCGCCGGCACGTTGCGGTAGCCCGCGAGCAGCTTCGCGATGCGGGCGCGGGCCATCAGTTCGCGCGCCTGCGGCGGGTTCATCGGCAGCAACGCCACCGCCTTATCCTTGATGACCTCGACGGCGACGCCGCCATGACCGAACAGCACGACGGGGCCGAAGGTGGGATCGACCGTCATGCCGATGATGAGTTCGCGCCCGTGCGGCTTGAAGATCATCGGCTGCACCGTGACGCCCTCGATCGCAGCATCGGGCCGGGCCCGGCGCGCCGCTTCCAGGATTTCCTCCGTAGCGGCCCCAACGGCTTCAGCGCTCGCGAGGCCGAGCCGCACGCCGTTTACGTCCGATTTGTGCACGATGTCGCGCGACTGGATCTTGACGACGCAGGTGCCGCCGCCTTCCAGCATCGCGGCCGCCACGCGGCGTGCCTCGGCCGGGGTGGCTGCGAGCCGGGCTGGAACCGCGGGAATCCCGTAGGCGCCCAGAAGGTCCGCGACTTCGATGGGGGACAGCCAGGCCCGGCCGTCCGCCAGCGCCGGGTCGATGGCGCGGCGGGCGGCGTCGCGATCAGGCACGATGCGTTCGCTGAGCGGCGGCACCGGCTCGGACAGTTCGGCGCGGCGACGGCTCGCGTCGACCAGGTGCATGATGCCGCGAATGGCCGCGCTCTCGGTGTCGTAAGCGGGGATGCCCGCTTCCTCGAACAATTGATTGACCTCGGGATCGCCGCCAAGCCAGACGCCGAAGATCGGCTTTCTCGGGCCATAAAGGGACCGGGACGCGCCGGCTCTCGCCGCCAGCGTGTCGATGACCGCAACGGCCGCCTCGCGCGCCGGCGTCAGCGCGGTCGGGCAGTTCATGGCCAGGATCGCGTCGACGCCGGCATCGTCGAGCAAGGCCGACAGGGCCGCCGCATAGCGCTCCGCCGGAGCGTCTCCGATGATGTCGACGGGATTGGCGCGCGACCAGGTCGGCGGCAGCGCGGCGTCGAGGGCGGCGAGCGTGGCGGGTTCAAGCTCCGCGAGCCGGCCGCCGAGATCCATCAACCGGTCGACGGAGAGGACGCCGAGGCCTCCGCCATTGGTCAGGATCGCGAGCCGGTCGCCCGCGAACAGGGGCTGCGCGGCGAGCGTCAGGGCCGCCGCGAAGAACTCGTCGAGATCGCGCACGCGCAGCAGGCCCGCACGTCGGAAGGCGGCGTCGTATACCTCGTCAGCGCCCGCCAGCGCCCCGGTATGCGTGGCGGCGGCGCGGGCGCCCTCCCCGTGCCGGCCCGCCTTCATCACGATCACGGGCTTGATGCGCGCGGCGCGGCGCGCGGCCGACATGAACTTGCGCGCGTCGGATATCGCTTCGATGTAAAGCAGGATCGCGCGGGTCGCCGGATCCTCCGCGAAATGGTCGAGGCAGTCACCGAAGTCGACGTCGAGCGCATCGCCGAGCGAGACCACGCCCGAAAAGCCGACCTTGTGCCGCAGCGACCATTCCACGACGCCGGCGGCGATGGCACCCGATTGCGAGATCAGCGCCAGCGGGCCCGGCCGCGGCAGCCGCGTCGCGAAGCTGGCGTTGAGCTTCGCGCCCGGCGACATCAGCCCGAGACAGTTGGGCCCGACCATGCGCAGGCCCGCGGCATGGGCCTGCCTGCGGACGGCCTCCCCGAGCGAGCCGGGGCCGCGGCCCAGCCCGGCCGTCAGGACCACGGCGGCCCGCGCGCCGCAGGCGGCGGCATCGCGGATGACATTGGGCACCGCATGCGCGGGCGTCGCCACCACGACGAGGTCCGGCGGCTCGGGCAGCGAAGCGAGCGACGGCACGCACGGCGTCCGCCCGATCATACCATGCTTCGGATTGACAGCGCTCACCGCGCCTTCGTAGCCGCCTGCGAGGACGGCATCGAGCACGATGCCGCCCAGCGAGCCGGCCCTGGGGCTCGCCCCGACGATGGCGACGCTGGCGGGGCGCATGAGCTTGTCGAAGCCGTACGTGCTCATCGCGTCCCTTCGATCGGCATCAGGGGCAAGACGAACTTTGCCGCCCGGCTGCAGCCTCGCTGCCCGCGATGACGATGCAATGACCCGGTGCGAGCCATCAAGCCAGCAGAAGCTGGTGAATCTGGTCCTTGAGCTTCAGCCGCTCCTTGCGCAACTGCTCCTCGGCGAGGTCGTCCATCGGCTCGACCTGCGTCTCGGCCCGGTGGATGGCGCGATTGACCGCATGGTAGGCCTCGGCAAGGCGAGCGAAATGCGCACTCGTACTTTTGAGCGCATGCAGGCGCTCGGCATGCTCCGGAAACTCCTCGGCGAGTTCGTGGGGCGTATGGGACATCGTGTCTCCTCATCTCGACGCTGACAGGCGGAAGGCTAGCCGGGCCGGCCGGAGCGCCCTTGCGTCAGATCAACGCGCGGGGACCCTTGCGCGTTCACCGCAAGGCTGCCCTCGTGGCGGCGGGGTTCCCCGCCGCGCATCCGGACTTATGATCGCGGCCGAAACCGACGCGACCGGAGGACATCGGGAATGAAGCAAAGGACCCTGGGACGCTCGGGGCTGAAGGTCTCGGTCATCGGCCTCGGCTGCAACAATTTCGGCGGGCGCATCGGCCTCGACGCCACGCGCGCCGTGGTGGACAAGGCGATCGCGCTCGGCGTCACCCTGTTCGACACGGCCGACATCTATGGCGAGCGCGGGGGTTCCGAGACGCTGCTGGGCGAGGTGCTCGGACCGCGGCGCAAGGACATCGTGCTGGCGACGAAGTTCGGCATGGAGATGGACGATGTCGGGGTGAGGGTCGGCGGCTCGCGGCGCTACATCATGAGCGCGGTCGAGGACAGCCT
>JAIXZF010000058.1 GCA_027489835.1 Hyphomicrobiales bacterium | reverse complement strand
GTCGCCGCCCTGCGGCGCGCCGTCGATGAGGCCGATCCGCCGCTCGTCGTGCTGCAGCCGCCCGGCTGGCCCAAGCCCAAGGGCTACGCCAATGGCATCCTCGCCGAAGGCAAGATGGTCTTCGTCGGAGGCCAGATCGCCTGGGACGAGGAAGGCCGCTTTCCCTCCGGGCTCGCGGCCCAGGTTCGCAAGACGCTCGAGAACACGCTCGCCGTGCTGGCCGAGGCTGGCGCGGGGCCCGAGCATGTGGCCCGCATGACCTGGTATGTCTGCTCGATCGGGGATTACCTCTCCGAGATCGGCGAGATCGGCCGCGCCTACCGCGATACCATGGGCAGGAACTTCCCGGCCATGGCGCTGGTGCAGGTGGTGCGGCTGGTGGAAGCCGAGGCGCTGGTCGAGATCGAGACGACCGCCGTCCTTCGCTAGCCGGCCGCTTGCCGTAACGTCGTCCTGCGTTAGCTTAGCCGCCATGGGGCGTGGCGTTGCAGGGGCAGGTGCGGGATCGGCTTGGCGCGGCGCGGCTGCGGCGATGCTGGCAGCAGCGACTCCCGAGCCGGTCGCCGCCGCCTTCTTGAAGCCCGAAGGCGAAGTCGAGATCATCTCGTCCAGCACGGCGAGCGGCTTCTCGCGCGGCTTCGACGCGGCCGGCCGGCTTCGGCGCAGCGCCGAGTTCTCCAAGGCCAGCCTGGAAACCCATGTCAGCTACGGCTTCAGCGAAAGCGTGACGCTGATGGGCGAGATCGCCTCGGACAGGCTCCAGCCGCGCATCGTCAACGATCCGGGCGAGCGCTCGGCCTGGACAGCGCTGGCGGGAGTCCGGGCCCGCCTCTGGCATGACGGCGGCGCCGTCATGTCGGCGCAGCTCATGATGGGTCCAGGCTTCGGCAACGGGCGGTCCGGCTTCGCCGCCGATGCGAGGCTGCTGGGGGCGTACAGCTTCGCGATTCTCGAGATGCCGGCCTTCGTGGAGCTGCAGCTGGGCCGGCGCTGGGGCGCGCCCGGCACGCCGGCCGAGCTCAGGCTGGACGCAACTTTGGGCATGAGGCCGCACGAGGACTGGCTCGTGCTGCTGCAGATGTTCGCGGCGCGCGGCGATCGGCTGGGCGCGGCGCCCGCCTCGTTCCGGCTGAAATCGCAGTTCAGCCTGGTCTGGCGCGTCGCGTCGAACTGGTCCGTGCAGGCCGGGGTCTTCACCACTGTGGCGGGGATCAACGCCGCGCAGGAATCGGGCCTCAACCTCGCTTTGTGGCGGCGCTTCTGACCAGCTTGCCTGCGCTGGTGATCGCGCCTTAGATGCCGCCCCGCACGAGGACGCGCCATGCCCGACATCATCGCTCACGATCCGCGCTGCCACGCGCTCAGCATCGGTCACGCCAAACTCGAGAAGCTCTGGACCGGCTGCCGCTGGGCCGAAGGGCCGGCCTATTTCCCGGCAGGCCGCTACCTTCTCTGGTCCGACATTCCGAATGACCGCGTCATGCGCTTCGACGAGACGGACGGCTCGGTCTCCGTGTTCATGGCGAACTGCAACAACCACAACGGCCATACGCGGGACCGCGAGGGCCGGCTGGTCTCCTGCGAGCATCGCGGCCGCTGCGTCTCGCGCATCGAGCATGACGGCTCGCGCACGGTGCTGGCCTCGCACTGGCAGGGCAAGCGGCTGAACTCGCCCAACGATGTCGTGGTCAAATCGGACGGCTCGATCTGGTTCACCGATCCGACCTACGGGATCGACAGCGACTACGAGGGCGACAAGGCCGAGAGCGAGATCGGCGCCTCCAACGTCTACCGGATCGACGGGCAAAGCGGCGAGCTCTCCGTGGTCGTCACCGACCGCGTGCGCCCGAACGGGCTCGCCTTTTCGCCCGATGAACGCATCCTCTACGTCGCCGACACCGGCCGCTCGCATGTGCCCGGCCTGCCGGCGACCATCACCGCCTATGACGTCGCGGAGGATGGCGCGAGTGTCAGCCGCCTTCGCCTGTTTGCCACCTGCCCCGATGGCGTGTTCGACGGCTTCAGGCTCGACGACCAAGGCAATCTCTGGACCTCGGCCGGCACGAACGTCTTCATCTATGCGCCGGACGGGGCGCATATCGGAACGTTGCCGGTCGGCGAGATCGTGGCGAATGTCTGCTTCGGCGGCCCCAAGCGCAACCGGCTCTACATCTGCGGCCAGACCTCGCTCTATTCGCTCTTCGTCAAGGTGAGCGGCCGCTGAGGCACAGCCTGCGTCAGCTGTGTTCGCACTAACATGTCAGTCTTGACTTGGGTGTCGGGCAGGTCCAGTCTGGCGGTCCTGAGGGAGACAGCCAGATGAAGCAGGACCGGATCGGGCTCAATTGCGCGCTTTCGACGCCGTTCCGCGAGGATGGCGCGATCGACCTCGTCCGCCTCGTGGCCCATGCCGCGTGGGTCATGGACAATGGCTGCGACGGGATCACCGTGTTCGGCACGACGGGCGAGGGCGCCTCGGTCGGCCTGCCCGGCCGGCATCAGGCGCTGGCCGCGCTCTCCACAGCTGGCGTCGACCTTGGCCGCAAGGTCTTCTGCGGCATCAGCGCCGCGGCGATCGAAGATGTCGTCGACCAGTCGCGCCTCGCGCTCGAGGCCGGATGCCGCGGCCTGCTGCTGGCACCGCCCTTCTATTTCGGCGGCGTCGGCGACGACGCGCTGTTCACCTTCTTCGCCCGCGTCTTCGACAAGCTCGGCCCGCTCGCCCGCGGCGTGCTGCTCTACCACATCCCCGGCATGACCCGGGTCCACATCTCGGTCGAGCTGACGCGGCGGCTGAGCGAGGCCTATCCCGGCGTGATCCTCGGCGTGAAGGACAGCCATGGCGACTGGGCCGCCACCGAGCGCCGCCTGAACGAGCTCAAGCACCTGCAGATCCTCGTAGGCGATGAGCGCCAGCTGGCGCGCGCGGTGCGCCATGGCGGCTCGGGCTCGATCTGCGGCCTCGCCAACTTTGCGCCCGACCTGTTGAGGCCTGTGGCGCGCGATGGCGTCGATGAGCCGCGCGTGAACCGCATGGTCGAGGCCATCCTGGCCCATTCCTTCATGTCCGCCGTCAAGGCGCTGATCGCCGAGCGCACGGGCGATGCGGCCTGGCGCGTCATGCGCGCGCCGCTCGAGCCGATGGACGAAGCCAGGAGCAAGGCGCTTTACGCGGCGCTGACGGCGATCCGCGCGGAGGCGAAGGCAGCCTGACGGCGAGCGCTTCGCGGAGATCACGAGGGAAGGGGCCAGGGATGAGCGAGGGAGGCGCCAAGCTTCGCGACCGCGCCTATGACAGCTTCACCGAGCGGCTGCTCTCGCGCGAGATCCGCCCCGGACAGTTCGTCTCCCAGCGCGAGCTCGTCGAGCTGACCGGCTTTCCCCTGGGCGCCATCCGCGAACTCGTGCCAAGGCTGGAGAGCGAAGGGC
Organism: Hyphomicrobiales bacterium; assembly: GCA_027489835.1. Classification (GTDB taxonomy): domain Bacteria; phylum Pseudomonadota; class Alphaproteobacteria; order Rhizobiales; family Beijerinckiaceae; genus Allobosea. The sequence goes on along the minus strand of JAIXZF010000058.1, from coordinate 19,530 downwards.
TCATCACCACCATTCCGCAGCGCGGCATGCAGGTGGCCCATGTCGATCTCAGCCTCATCCGCAATGCCTTCCAGTTCCGGCTCTTCATAGAGCGGGAAGCCGTCACGATCTTCACGGAGTCGGCCCCCGACGACGCCATCGCCGCCCAGCGCGCCGCCCATGAGGCGATCGTGGAGAGGGCCGGCAAGGGCATCGACGCGCGCCTCATCGAAACCGCGCAGCTGGTCGACCTTGCCTTCCACGAGGCGATCATCGCCCATCTCGGCAACGAGATCATCTCGCAGGCCTACCGGGTCAACTGGATCAAGATCAGGCTGATCCGCCACCACGAGACCGGGCTGCTGCCCGAGCTGGTCATCCCCGTGATGCATCAGCATCTCGCGATCATCGGAGCGATCGAGGCGCGCGACGCCGAGCGCGCCCGCGCCAAGATGACCGCCCATATCGAGGGTTCACGCGAGAGGGCGCTGCGTCTGTAAGTTTAATTCGCCGGCAAAATGAATGGGCGCCAAGCCCACCAAATGGGGAGGAATGACGATGACGAAGCCAATATCCAGGATCAGCCGCCGCGCTTTCGCAGCGGGCACCGCGAGCATGATCGCCATGCCCACCGTACTGCGCGCCCAGGCCACGGTCATCCGCTGGGGCGAGCTCCTGGCCACCACCCATCCGCAGGTCCAGATGATCGACCGGGTGGCGAAGGATGTGAAGGACAAGACGAACGGACGCATCGACATCCAGTCCTTCCCCAACGGGCAGCTCGGCTCCGGCAAGGACATGATGGAGTCGGTCGCAGCCGGCGCGCTGCAGTTCACCACCGACGGCGCGGGCGCGCTCGGCGCCTTCCTGCCTCAGCTCAGCCTGGTCGAGGCGCCCTATTTGTGGCGCGACGCGGCGCACCTCGCCAAGGTCGCCGCCTCGCCCATCTTCATAAAGCTCAACGAGGATCTGGCGACGCGCCGCGGCATGCGGATGCTCAACGTCACCTATTACGGCAAGCGCCACCTCACCGCGAACAAGGCCGTCCGCACCCCGGCCGACATGGTGGGCTTCAAGCTCCGGGTACCGCCGGTCGATGTGTTCCGCGCCATGGCCGAGGCCTGGGGCGCGCGGCCCACGCCCATCGCCTTCCCCGAGCTCTATCTGTCGCTCAGCCAGAACGCGGTGGACGGTCAGGAGAACCCGCTGCCCACCATCCAGTCGGGCAAGTTCTTCGAGGTGCAGAAATTCCTCGTGCTGACCGAGCACATCATCACCCCGCGCATGCCGATCGTGAACGAGGCCTTCTGGAAGGGCCTGCCCGCGGCCGACCGGACGCTGCTGCAGGCGGCGCTCGACGCGGGCGCGGCCTGGCAGGATCAGGAATTGCTGCGCCAGGAAGCGAGCCTCGTCGCCACGCTGAAGGGTCAGGGCATGACCGTCATCGAGCCCGACCTCGCGGCCTGGAGGAAGCCCGTTCTCGATGCCGTGCCCGCGAAGTTCGAGGAGCGTTGGGGCAAGGGGTCCTTCGACACCCTCAAGGCACTCTGACCCGTGCTCGCCCGGGCGCGCGGCCTCTTCGATGCCCTCCTCGCTGGCCTTGCGGCGCTGCTTCTGGCGGCGCTGCTCGGCATCGTCATGGCGGGCGTCATCTCGCGGGGCGTCAACCGGCCCTTCAGCTGGACCGACGAGCTCAGCGGCTTCGTCATGGTCTGGCTGGCCTGCATCGGCTGGATGATCGCGACGCGGAGGCAGGCGCAAATCCGCATCCGCGTCTTCCAGGATAAGCTGCCGCCCGGCGCCTGGCGGATCAGCGAGGTTATCGTTCAGTTGGGCATGATCGTGCTCGGCCTCGTCATCGCCTGGCGCAGCCTGCACCTGATCTCCGTCAACTGGGACGTCGATGCCATCGCGCTGCCCATCTCGACGGCTTGGATGTATGTGCCCTTGCTGCCGGCGGGGCTAGTGACGGCCGCGCAGGGCGCCGCCGAACTCATCCGGTCGCGCGCGCCATCGCCTGACAGAGAGGCGCTGCTGTCATGATGGGGCTGATGCTCAAGGTTTCGGGCGGCTGGCTGCTGGCCCTGCTGTCGGGCGTGCCGCTCTATGCCTCGATGGCGCTGGCGGCGCTGGCCTTCATGTGGTCGGCCGGAATGCCGTCGATGATGCTGCCGCAGAAGATGGCGGGCTCGATGAATTCCTTCCCGATCATCGCGGCGCCGCTCTTCATCCTGATGGGCAACATCCTGGCCGCGGCGAAGATCACCGACCGGATCGTGGCCTTCGCGACGGCGCTGATCGGCTGGGTGCGCGGGGGCTATGCCCATGCCAGCATCCTCACCAGCATGATCTTCGCAGGCATGGTCGGCTCGGCGGTGGCCGATGCGGCGGGCTCCGGAGCCATGGAGATCCGGGCGATGCGCAATGCCGGCTACAGGGCTGAGACGGCGGCCTCGATCACGGCGGCTTCGGCCACGATCGGGCCCATCATCCCGCCCTCGCTGCCCATGGTCATCTATGGCGTCTCGGCCGACGTCTCGATCGGCAGGCTCTTCATCGGCGGGGTCATCCCCGGCATCCTGATGGGCCTGTCTCTGATGGCGATGGTCGCGGTCATCGCCCGCAGGGAAGGCATGGCGCGCCATCCCTTCGCGGGCTTCGCCGCCATTGGCCGCACCTTCCTCGATTGCTTCTTTGCCGTGATGACGCCCGTGGTCATCCTCGGCGGCATGTTCAGCGGCTATTTCACGCCCACCGAGGCCGCCGCCGTGGCGTGCCTCTACGCGCTGTTCCTCGGCTTCGTGGTTTACCGCACGCTGACTCTCGCGGACCTCAAGCCCATCCTCATCAGCACGGTGGAAACCACAGGCGTGGTGATGGTGCTGGTGATGGCGGCCGCCGCGCTCGGCTGGTGCATCTCGATCTCGCGATTGCCGCAGACCCTGACGCCGATGATCCTCGCGACCATCGACAACCCCCTGGTCTTCCTCCTGCTCGTGAACCTGCTGCTGCTCTTCGTGGGCTGCTTCATGGAGGCGCTGGCCGCCATGCTGATCCTCATCCCGATCCTGGCTCCGGCCGCCATGGCCTATGGCATCGATCCGGTTCAGTTCGGGGTGATGATGGTGCTCAACCTCATCATTGGCACGATCACGCCGCCGGTCGGCGTGGTCCTGTTCGTGGTCACGCGCATCGCGGAGATCAGCTTCGAGACGATGGCCCGCGCCATTTTGCCCTGGCTGATCCCGCTGCTGGTCGTCCTGACGGCGATCACGCTCTGGCCGCCGCTGACGACCTGGCTGCCGACGCTGGTCATGGGGCGCTGAGCGCCGCGCGGGCCCGCAATCCGGCCGTGGCGAGCGCTGCGATGAACAGCGCCGCCTGCGTGACGACGATGGTGGGCCCCGTGGCGATGTCGAGATGGAAGCTCAGCAGCGTGCCCGCGAGGCTCGAGAACAGCGCCGCGCCCAGCGCCGTCGCCAGCATCGCGTCGAAGCGGCGGCAGAGCAGCAGCCCGATGGCTCCCGGCGCGATCAGCATGGCGACCACGAGGATGATGCCCACCGCTTTCAGCGCTGCCACGATCGTGAGCGCCATCAGCCCGAGCAGCCCGTAATGCAGAGCCCTGACGGGCAGGCCGATGGCGCGGGCATGAGCCGGATCGAAGGCCGCGAGCATGAGGTCGCGCCGGAAGGCGAGGGCGAGCGCGAAGGTGGGCGCGGCGACGAATCCCATCTCCGCCACGTCCCCCCAGCCCAGCCCCAGCATGTTGCCGAAAAGCAGGTGCATGAGGTGCTGGCCCGTCTCGATGCGGGTGAACAGCACGAGCCCCAGCGCGAACAGCCCTGAGAACACGATGCCCATCACCGTGTCCTCTTTAAGCCGGCTGTTGTCCTTGAGGTAGCCGATGCCGAGCGCGCAGCCGAGCCCTGCGACGAAGGCGCCCGCCGCGATGGGCAGCGAGAAGGCGGCGGCAAGCACGACGCCCGGCAGCACGGCGTGGGAAATCGCATCCCCCATCAGGGACCAGCCCTTCAGCACCATGAAGCAGGACAGCGCCGCGCAGACCGAGCCGACCAGCAGCGCGGCCACCAGCGCCCGTTGCATGAACGGGTGCGAGAAGGGCTCGATCAGCAGCATGGACAGCGTCATGACGTGCCCCGCGCCGCTGCCAACGCCGCGCGCCGCGCCGCCAGTCGCCCATGCTTCGGCGCGAAGACGAAGGCCGTGAGGAAGAGCAGCGTCTGCAGAACCACGATGAGCCCGCCTGTGGAGCCGTCGAGGAAGTAGCTGAGATAGGCGCCGAGCGCCGCGGTGCCAGCGCCGAAAGCTGTGGCGATGAGGATCATGCGGCCGAAGCGGTCGGTGAGCAGGTAGGCGGTCGCGCCCGGCGTGATGACCATGGCGATGACGAGCACAGCGCCCACGGTCTGCAGCGCAGCCACCGTGCAGGCGCTGAGCAGGACGAAGAACATCACCTGCAGCCTTCCGGGGTGCAGACCGATGCTGCGGGCATAGCCCTCGTCGAAGAAGGCCAGCATCAGATCCTTCCAGCGCAGGGCGAGGATGCCGAGCGCCACGGCGCCGATGACGATCACTTGCAGCGCATCCTCCTCGGAGATGGCGAGGATGTTGCCGAGCACGATGGTCTGCACGTCCACCGAGGTCGGGTTGATGGAGATGATGACCAGCCCCGCGGCGAAGAAGCTGGTGAACACCATGCCGATCGCCACATCCTCCTTGAGGCGCGTCTGCCTTCGGATGAGCGCCATGCCGAGCGCGGCCAAGAGGCCCGACACGAAGGCGCCGGCGGCGTAGGGCAGTTTCATCAGGTAGGCGAGCGCGACGCCGGGCACGACGGAATGGGCGAGCGCGTCGCCCATCAGCGACCAGCCCTTCAGGATGAGGTAGCAGGACAGGAAGGCGCAGGCCGCGCCGACCAGCGCGCTGACCCAGATCGCGCGCGTCATGTATTCATAGCCGAAGGGCTCGGCGAGCAGCGCGATCACGGCGCCCGGTCCCGCGCGGCGCTGATCATGCGCTCGCGCTCCTTCTCGCCGTAAAGGACCAGCGCCCGCTCGTCGTCAGTGATGACGGTGACGCCGCGCTCATCGGAATCGTCGTGAAGATCCGCCCCGCCCAGCCTCAGATGCCTGAGCGAACCGCCAAATGCCTTCTCGAGGTTGGCGGGCGTGAAGACCTCGCTGGTGGGACCGGCCGCGACGATGCCGCGGTTGACGAGCACGACCTGGTCGCAGAACTCAGGGATCGAGCCGAGATTATGGGTGGAAACGAGGATGATGCAGCCCTCGTCACGCAGGCCGCGCAGGAGGTCGATGATGGCGCTCTCGGTGCCGACATCGACGCCCGTGAACGGCTCGTCGAGCAGGATGATGCGGCCGCCCTGCGCCAGCGCGCGGGCCAGGAACACTCGCTTCTTCTGCCCGCCGGACAATTCGCCGATCTGGCGCTTGCGGTATTCGGTCAGGCCGACCCGCTCCAGCGCCTGATCCACCGCGGCCTTGTCGACGCGCGAGGGGATGCGCAGGAAACCCATATGGCCATAGCGCCCCATGGTGACGACATCCTCGACCAGAACCGGGAAGGTCCAGTCAATGTCCTCGCTCTGCGGCACATAGGCCACGAGACGAAGCTTCAGCGCCGCCGCCACCGGCAGGCCGGCGAGGCTGACCCGGCCGGCGGCGGGGCTGAGAAAGCCCATGATGGTCTTGAAGATGGTGGATTTGCCCGAGCCGTTGACGCCGACCAGCCCGCAGATCGTGCCCGGACCGAGGCTGAAGCTGGCGTCACGCACCGCGACGACGCCGTTGGGATAGCCCACCGTGACGCCCTCGATGGCGATCGAGGCCTCGGGCCCGGACGCTGCGGGTGAGCCAGCCATCAGGTGCCGAACCCCTTGGCGATGGTGTCGACCGTCGTCTCGAGCAGCTTGAGATAGGTCGGCACCGGCCCGTCCGCCGCCGAGAGCGAGTCGACATAGAGCACGCCGCCATAGCGCGCCCGGGTCTCGCGCGCGACCTGTCGCATAGGCCGGTCCGAGATGGTGCTTTCGCTGAACACGACCGGGATCTTGTTGGCGCGCACCAGATCGATCAGCCGGCGCACCTGCTGGGGCGTGCCCTGCTGGTCGGCGTTGATCGGCCAGAGATAGGCCTCCCGCCAGCCGAAATCGCGGGTGAGGTAGCTGAAGGCGCCTTCGCTGGAGACGAGCCAGCGCTGCGCGGCCGGCACCATGTCGAGCCGGGCCCTCAGGGGCTTGTCCGTGGCCTTGATCCGTTCGGCATAGGCGGCGGCATTGCGGGCATAGATTTCGGCGTTTGCGGGGTCGGCCTTGGCCAGCGCCTTCCGGATGTTCTCGACATAGATCAGCGCCGAGCCGGTCGACATCCAGGCATGGGGGTTGGGCTTGCCCTCATAGGGGCCTTCCTTGATGCCCATCGGCACGATGCCTTCAGTGACCACCGCGCTCTGCACGTTGCGGACATTGTCGAAGAACTTCTCGAACCAGAGTTCGAGATTGAGCCCGTTCCACAGCACGAGGTCGGCGCCCTGCGCCTTCACCACGTCGAGAGGGGTCGGCTGGTAGTCGTGGATCTCGGCGCCCGGCCGCGTGATCGACTCGACGATGGCCGCGTCGCCGGCGACGTTCTGCGCGATGTCCTGGATGACGGTGAAGGTCGTGGCGACCTTCAGCTTCCGGGGCGTCTGGCCCAGCGCCGGCGAGGCTGCGAGGGCGAGCCCGCCCACCAGCAGGCCGCGGCGGCTGACGGCTTCGAGGGACGAGCTGATGGGGCCTGGCTTCATGCGGATCGCTCCATGAGGCAAACTATTGCTCTTGCAAATCAGATGCAACTAAATTCGGCGAGGGGTGTCAAGCTTGTTGCGACTGAGATGCAGCAAGGATTTTCATTTTGCACATGCGTCGCAACAGGCTATTTTCGCGGCCATGAAAACCGTCGCGGAGCGCGCCCGGGCCTTTGAGGCCGAGCTGAAGGATGCCGGGCTGCGCGTGACGCAGCAGCGCCGCCTCATCCTCAAGGTTCTGGCGGAAGCCTCCGATCACCCCGACGCGAAGGCGATCTTCCACCGCAGCTTCGAGCATGATCCGACGCTGTCGCTTTCGACGGTCTACCGCACGATGAAGCTGCTGGAGGAGCGGGGCGCCATCGAACGGCACGCCTTCGACGACGGCGTCTCGCGCTACGAGCACGCCGACCAGCAGCATCATGATCATCTGATCGACATCGAGACCGGGCAGGTCATCGAGTTCAGCTCGGAGGAGATCGAGCGGCTGCAGGCGAAGATCGCGGCCGAGCTCGGCTACGACATCGTTCGCCACCGTCTTGAGCTTTACGGCCGGCGCAAGGGCTGAGCCTTTAACGCAAAGGGCCGCCCGAAGGCGGCCCCGTGACCCGTCCGTTCCAGCCCTGTCAGGCCGACTTCTTGTTCTGCCGGTTGTGGATCAAATCGTCGACCACGGCCGGGTCGGCCAGCGTCGAGGTGTCGCCCAGCGCGCCGAACTCGTCCTCGGCGATCTTGCGCAGGATGCGGCGCATGATCTTGCCGGAGCGGGTCTTGGGCAGGCCCGGCGCGAACTGGATCTTGTCCGGCGTGGCGATCGGGCCGATCTCCTTGCGCACCCAGGTCACGAGTTCCTTGCGCAGGTCGTCGGTCATCGCCTCGCCGCCCATCAGAGTGACATAGGCGTAGATGCCTTGGCCCTTGATGTCGTGGGGATAGCCGACCACGGCGGCTTCCGAGACCTTCGGGTGCGCCACCAGCGCGCTTTCCACCTCGGCCGTGCCCATGCGGTGGCCCGAAACGTTGATGACGTCGTCCACGCGCCCGGTGATCCAGTAGTAGCCGTCCGCGTCGCGGCGGCAGCCATCGCCGGTGAAGTACTTGTTCGGGTAGGTGGAGAAGTAGGTCTCCATGAAGCGCGCATGGTCGCCGTAGACGGTGCGCATCTGGCCGGGCCAGCTGTCGGCGATGACGAGGTTGCCCTCGCAGGCGCCGTCCAGAACCTTGCCCTCGGCGTCCACGATCTCCGGCTTCACGCCGAAGAAGGGGCGCGTCGCGGAGCCGGGCTTGAGCGCGGTGGCGCCCGGCAGCGGCGAGATCAGGATGCCGCCGGTCTCGGTCTGCCACCATGTGTCGACGATCGGGCAGCGGCCGTCGCCGACCACGCGGTGATACCATTCCCAAGCCTCGGGATTGATCGGCTCGCCCACGGAGCCGAGCAGCCTGAGGCTCTTGCGCGAGGTGCGCTTCACCGGCTCCTCGCCGGCGCCCATCAGCGAGCGGATGGCGGTCGGCGCGGTATAGAAGATCGAGACCTTGTGCTTGTCGACCACGTCCCAGAAGCGGCTGATCGAGGGATAGGTCGGGATGCCCTCGAACATCAGCGTGGTCGCGCCGTTGGCGAGCGGGCCATAGACGATGTAGCTGTGCCCGGTCACCCAGCCCACATCGGCCGTGCACCAGTAGACGTCGCCATCCTGGTAGTCGAAGACGTATTTGTGCGTCATCGAGGCGTAGACGAGATAGCCGCCGGTGGTGTGCAGCACGCCCTTGGGCCGTCCGGTCGAGCCGGAGGTGTAGAGGATGAAGAGCGGATCCTCCGCCTTCATCTCGGCCGGCGGGCAGTGCGCCGTCACCTTGGCCGCTTCCTCGTGATACCAGACGTCGCGGCCCGGATGCATCGGAATATCCGCGCCGGTATGCTTGACGACGATGACCTTCTTGATGCCGCCCTTCACCTTGGGGTCGGCCGCGTCGACATTGCGCTTGAGGTGCACGCCCTTGCCGCCGCGCAGGCCCTCGTCGGCGGTGATCACGACCTTCGAGTCGCAATCCTCGATGCGGTTGGAGAGCGAGTCGGGCGAGAAGCCGCCGAAGACGATGGAATGGACGGCGCCGATGCGGGCGCAGGCCAGCATGGCGTAGGCCGCCTCGGGGATCATCGGCAGGTAGATGGTGACCGCGTCGCCCTTCTTGACGCCATGCGCCTTCAGCACGTTGGCGAAGCGGCAGACCTCGCCGTGCAGTTCGCGGTAGGTGATGTGCTTCGAGGCGTTCGGATCGTCGCCTTCCCAGATGATCGCGGTCTGGTCGGCGCGCTTGGCGAGGTGCCTGTCGACGCAGTTGTAGGAGACGTTGGTGAGCCCGTCCTCATACCAGGCGATCTTCACCTTGCCCGGCTTGTAGGAGACGTTCTTGACCTTGGAATAGGGCTTGAACCAGTCGATCCGCTTGCCGTGCTCGCCCCAGAAGGCCTCCGGGTCCGAGACCGACGCGGCATACATCGTCTGATAGGCGGCATCGTCGATCAGAGCCTTCTGGGCCCAGCTCTTGTCGACCGGATAAAGCTTGTCCGACATTCTCACTCCCCGAAAAAACCGGGCCGCTTGCTACCGGTCATGGAGGATGGCCCGGTCGGTGCGCGGCGCTCTCGCTGATGGATTCGACTATACGCAAGCCACCGCGCCGACAAGTCCGGGCAAGATCGCACTTTGGGCGCGCGACTTTGGACTCATCGCGCTTTCAGGCGCATGATCGGACCCGGGAAATGGGGGCGAGGCGGGCACGGGAGGGCGGCTTCATGGCGCGCAGCATCTGCATTTTCGCCGATGGCACGGGGCAGGCCGGCGGCGCCAACCCCCTCGACTGGACCTCGGTGTACCGGCTCTTCGTCAACACGCGCGACATCGACCCGCAGCGCCAGCTCTGCTTCTACGATCCGGGACTTGGCTCCGACCCCGATGGCGAGGAGGAGCCGTCCCTTCTCGGCGGCCTGTCCCGCTGGCTCGCCAAGGCGCTGGGCGCGGGCATGACGCGCAACATCGTCGATTGCTACGCGGCGCTGCTGTTGATGTACGAGCCGGGAGACCGCGTCTTCCTGTTCGGCTTCAGCCGCGGCGCCTACACCGTGCGCAGCCTGGGCGGCGCCATGGCCCTGTGCGGCGTGCCGCCAGGACTGCCCAAGCTGACCCGCTGGAGCGAGATCCGCGCGCATCTGGGCGACCCTGCCCTCCGCGCCATCGCTAAGGAAGCCGTCGAGCAGGTTTACATGACCTATGACGATGCCGAACTCCGGCGCGCGCGGGCAGCGGCTTTCAGGGCGAAGCATGGCTCCACGGCGCTGCCGCCTTTCTTCGTCGGCGTCTGGGATACGGTGCGCGCGCTGGGCTGGCAGGTCACCAACATCGCGTCCTTCGGGCGCCACCACTTCCATGACGCCGAGCTCAATCCGGCCGTGGACCATGGTCGTCAGGCCCTCTCCATCGACGAGAACCGCAAGGTCTTCGCGCCCGAGCTCTGGGATGAACGCCGGGCGCCGGCCGGGCAGATCAGGCAGCTCTAGTTCGCCGGCGTGCACAGCGACGTCGGCGGAGGCTATGGCCTGTGCATGGGCCTCACGGACCGTGCGATGAAGTGGATGGTGGAAGAGGCGATGGCCGCCCGCGATCGCAACGCGACGGCGGGGCGGTCCGCTGGCTTCGGCGGGCTGAAGATCGATCCGGGACTGTTCGCCGAGCTTGATCCGGACCCGCTCGCGCGCCAGCACGACGAGCGGGCTTCGATCACCGGACGGCTCTGGATGCCGGGCACCCGGGAGGGCTACGTCGAGGCCCCTGAACTGGCCTCCGTCGCGAAGACCGACGGCGCGCTGCGCCGACGCTTCGATGCGAGCGAGGTGCCGCTCGACGGTGGGCGCGGCCCCTACCGGCCGGTCGCTCTCGCCCGTCATCCGGCCTTCGCGGGCTATTACGCCGCCGTTCCGGCCTCGCCCGATCCCGGGCCGCCGGGCGGCTGACCGATGTCTGGCCTCACATCGAGACCTTGCCGGCGTCGCCCATGTCGGTCTTCATGCCTGTCGCGGCGGTGATCAGCATCTTCAGGCCCGCGACGAGCCGGTTCGGCCCGTTCCAGTAATCCGCCTCGGTCGGCTCGAAAGCGAGCAGGATGATCTTCGGATCGTCGGGGCCCTCGAACCATTCCTTGAGAATCGGGCTCCACAGCTCGCGCACCTGCCCCCGGTCGTCGACCACCGAGGCCGTGCCCATCAGCGAGATGTACCAGTTGCTGGCGGAGTTCTGGAAGATCAGGGTCACCGGCGTGTCGTCGGCGAGGTCGCGGACCTTGTGCGAATTGCGGTCGGTGATGAACCAGATGACGCCGTCATCCTGCCTGACCATGGGGCCCATCGGCCGGGCGCGGATGCCCTCGTCGTCGGGCGTCGCCATGATGCAGACATTCTCGGACGCGATCTGGGTCCAGACCTCTTCGGCGGTCAGCGTGCGGTCAGTCATGTCTGCGGCTCCTGCGGCGTCGGCATCGAGGAAGGATGCCTCAGCCGAACGCCCGGAGCGCCGGCTTGGTTCCGCTTGCGGCCGGCCGCCCTAGAGCCCGCCCATCCGGCGGATCAGGGCCCATTCTGCATCCGTGACCGGCTGCACCGAAAGCCGCATCGAGGTGACGAGGCTCATCTTCGCAAGCGCGGGCGTGGCCTTGATCTCGGCCAGCGTCACCGGGCGCGGCAGCGGCGCCACGGCTTTCAGGTCCACCACCACCCAGGGCTCGCCCGGCTCGGCGGTCGGGTCGGGATAGGCCTCGCGGATCACCTCGACGATGCCGACGATGGCGAGCCCCTCGTTCGAATGGTAGAAGAAGCCCTGATCGCCCCTCTTCATCGCCATCAGGTTGAGCTTGGCGGAGTGGTTGCGCACGCCGTCCCAATGGGTGCCCTTGTCGCCTGCTGCGACCTGCGCCTCCCAGGGCCATTTGAACGGTTCGGATTTGTAGAGCCAGTGAGCCATTGCGCTGTTCGGTCCCGGTCGGTTCAATCCGTGCTGCGGGGCAGCGCGGAGACAGGCCTCGCATCGTCCGCCACGCTGTTGGCAAAGGCCGTCAGCGCCTCCGCCAGCGCCCGCGCGTCGGCTGCGCTGAGGTCGATGCGGGCGAGGCCCTCGCCGAGCGGCGTCTCGAGCCGCACGATGCGCTGCTGGGTCTCGCGCTTGCGCCGCGCCTGCAGATTCAGCGTGCCGCCGGCTTCGAGCGTCAGAGGCTGTTTGGGCCCGAGCTCGTCCGAGCCGACCGTGGCCTGCACGGCGGCGAGGCCCTTGGCGATCTTGGTGAGGAAATCCATGGCGATGACGTCCCGTTTCAGTCTTCTGCTCTTGTAGGGCGCGCCATCAGGCCCGCAATGGCCTCGTCGAGGCTGCGTCGCCCGGCCACCAGCAGCGAGACCTCGCGGCTGATCGGCATCTCGACCCCGCGCGCCTCGGCGAGCTCGACCAGAACCCCGGCCGTGAGCGCGCCTTCGGCCAGCTTGCCGCCGCCGGCCTCCGCCGGACCCGCGCCCCGTCCCAGTGCGTGGCCGAAGGCGAAATTGCGCGATTTCATCGAGCCTGCGGTAAGCACGAGGTCGCCAAGGCCCGACAGGCCCATCAGCGTCTGCGGCCGCGCGCCATGGGCGCTGGCGAAGCGCGTCAGCTCCGCGAAGCCGCGCGCCACCAGCGCGGCGCGCGCGCTCTCGCCGAGCCCGCGCCCGATCACCGCGCCGCAGGCGATAGCGAGCACGTTCTTCGCCGCGCCGCCGATCTCGACGCCCCGAACGTCCGTGCCGTGATAAACCCGGAAGGTCGGACCCGACAGCGCCCCCCCCAGCGCCTCCGCGACGATGGCGTCGGCCGAGGCCAGCACCACGGCGGTGGGCAGCCCGCGCGAGACATCCTCCGCGAAGCTCGGGCCCGACAGCACGGCGACCGGCTGGCGGGGCAGGATGTCGGTCAGCAACTCGCCCAGGAAATGCCCGGAGGCACGGTCGATGCCCTTGGCGCAGAGCACGACGGGCACGCCCGGCTTCAGCACCAGGGCGAGCGCCTCGGCCATCCCGGCTGCCGCCTGCGCCGGCGTCACCAGCAGCACGGCGCGCGCCGCGGCGGCCCTGCCCAGCTCGGCGGTCGGCGTCACGCCGGGCTCGAGCCCGACGCCCGGCAGCCGCCTGTCATTGCTGCGTGTGGCGGCCATCTCGGCCGCGTGGTCGGGATCGCGCGCGATCAGCGTCACGTCGCGGCCGGCGCGGGCCGCCGCGTTGGCGAGCGCCGTGCCCCAGGCGCCGGCCCCGACCACCGCGATCGACTGGAACAGCGTCATGCCGGCGCGCCAGCCGGTGCGGCTGCATCGGGAGCGGCGGCCGGCTCCGGCCTTGCCTCCAGCGGCCAGCGCGGACGCGGCGGCGCGTCGAGACCGTCCGTCAGCCCGATGCGCAGCCTCTCGAGCCCCGCCCAGCCGATCATCGCACCGTTGTCGCCGCACAGCGCGGCGGGCGGCGCGATCAGCTTGAGCCCGGCTTCCATCGCGAGGCGGGTCAGCCCGCGCCTCACGCCCTCGTTGGCGGCGACGCCTCCCGCCACGACGAGGCAGGTCGGCTTGCCGAAGCGGGACCGGAACGCCTTGAGCCCGACGCGCGTGCGTTCGACCATCACGTCCACGGCCGCGGCCTGAAACGACGCGCACAGATCGCTCACCACCTGGTCCGACAGGGGCGCCTGCCGCTCGGCCGCGAGCCTCACGGCCGTCTTGAGGCCCGAAAGCGAGAAATCGGGCTCCGCCCGTCCGCTCATCGGCCGCGGGAAATCGAACGCCTCGGGGTCACCCTTCAGCGCCTCGCGCTCCACGGCGGGGCCGCCGGGGTAGGGCAGCGACAGCATCTTGGCCACCTTGTCGAAGGCTTCGCCGACCGCGTCGTCGATGGTGGTGCCGAGCCTGACATAGTCGGCCACGCCGCGCACGGCGAGCAGCTGGGTGTGCCCGCCGGAGACCAGCAGCAGCAGATAGGGGAATTCGACCTCGTCCGTCAGCCGGGCCGTGAGCGCATGTCCCTCGAGGTGATTGACCGCCATGAACGGCTTGCCTGCGACCAGCGCCAGGGCCTTGCCCGCGGTGAGCCCGACCATGACGCCGCCCACCAGCCCCGGCCCGGCCGCCGCGGCGACGCCGGACAGGTCGGCCAGCCGGCAGCCAGCGGCCGCGAGGGCACGGGCGATGATCCGGTCGAGCACCTCCAGATGCGCGCGCGCCGCGATCTCCGGCACGACGCCGCCATAGGCAGCATGGGCGGCGATCTGGCTCAGGATTTCGTTGGAGCGGATATGCGGCTTGCCGGCGGCGTCGAGCTCGACCACGGCCGCGGCCGTTTCGTCGCAGGTTGTCTCGATGCCGAGAACGCGCATGGTCGAAGGTCCGGCTGTGTTGGGCCGCTCTGTGGCGGGCGCGGCAAGGGGCTGGAAACTCTATAGTCCGGGTTGCTACACTGGCCAACCTCGCCGGCGCGTCAACCACGCTGCGGAGCCGGCCAACAAGAATGGAATGGGGATGACGCTCTCGATCGACGCCGTCGCGAAGCCGCTGGTTCTGGGAACGCGCGGCAGCCCGCTCGCCCTTGCCCAGGCGCATGAACTGGCCGGCAGGCTGGCCGAAGCGCTGGGCCGGCCCAAGGAGGATTTCCCCCTCGAGGTGATCCGCACCACCGGGGACCAGATCCAGGACCGGGCCTTGTCGGAAGCCGGGGGCAAGGGCCTCTTCACCAAGGAGATCGACGCCGCGCAGCTCGCCGGCCGGGTAGACATCGCGGTCCATTCCTCCAAGGATTTGCCGACCGAGCTGCCCGAGGGGCTGGAGCTGGCGGGCTACCTGCCGCGCGAGGATGCACGCGACGCGCTGATCGCGCGAGGGCCCCTCGGCGGCCTCGTCGACCTGCCGGCCGGCGCCCGCATCGGTTCGGCCTCCCTGCGCCGGCAGGCCATCGTCAAGCGCCTCAGGCCCGACTGCGAGGTCGAGCTGTTGCGCGGAAGCGTCGGCACGCGCCTCGAGAAGGTGATGGCCGGCCGCTTCGACGCGACGCTTCTGGCCATCGCCGGCCTGCGCCGCCTCGGCCTCGCGGACAGGGCCAGCGCCGTGCTCTCCATCGACGAGATGCTGCCGGCGGTCGGGCAGGGCGCGATCGGCCTCGTCATCCGTCTGGGTGACGAAGCGGCCGCTGCCGCCATCGCCTCCGTGTCCTGCGCGGCGACCGGGGCCTGCGTCACCGCCGAGCGCGCCATGCTGAAGGTGCTGGACGGCTCCTGCCGCACCCCCATCGCCGGGCATGCCGTGCTGGCGGATGGAAGGCTGACGCTGAAAGGCCTCATTCTATCGCCAGATGGCTCCGGCTCCGCCGCGGGCGAACTCTCCGGACCGGCCGCCGACGCCGCGCGGCTGGGCGAGGAACTCGGCCGCGACCTGCGCTCCCGCGCCCCGTCCGGGGTGTATGCCTGAACGAACCGTCCCGCGTGACGGCCGAGGACCGACCGCATGAGCCTTCTCGTCACGCGCCCCGAGCCCGGCGCCAGCCGCACCGTCGAGGCCCTGCGGCGTCGCGGCGTCGATGTGCTGTCCGCGCCCCTGTTCGCCATCGTGCCGACCGGAACGCCGCGTCCGGCGGGACGCTTCGCCGCGCTGCTGATCACCAGCCCGAACGGCGCGGCGGGACTGTCGCCGGCCGCCGCCGACCTGCCGCCGGAACTGCCGGTCTTCGCCGTGGGCGACCGCACGGCGGATGCGGTGAGCGCCGCAGGCTTCACCAGCGTCACCTCGGCCTCGGGCGACCAGCGCGCCCTGACCCGGCTCGTCATGGGCCTCGTCCAGCCGCGCTACCGCATCCTGCTCGCCGTCGGCGAAGACCACAAGGATGCGCTCCCCGCGGCGCTGTCGCGCGCAGGCTACGAGATTGCGACCTGGCTGCGCTATCGCGCCAAAGCCGTCCCGGCGCTGCCGGAAGCGGCGCGCGTAGGGGTCGCCGACGGCTCTGTCGCTGCCGTGCTGCATTTTTCCCGCCGCGCCAGCGAGACCTTCCTCGCGCTGGGCGAGGCGGCCGGCCTTCGGGAGGGCATCGCTGGCCTCGGCCATCTGTGCCTCTCGGAGGACGTCGCCGAGCCCTTGCGGGCCGCTGGCTGTTCGGACATCCGCGTCGCTGCGCATCCCGACGAGGACAGCCTGCTCGCGCTCGCCGCTCCGACGCCGGCTCGCGACACTCCGCTCCGCGATGAGCCCTTGCCAGCGGTGGAAGGGCCGGGCCATGGTGCGGCGCAACCGAACGAGGCGGACACGGCCATGGCAGCCAGCACGGAAGGGGACGGCGGCGCGCCGGCGAAGGCCGCAAGGTCCCGCCGCGGCGGATCGCAGGCCATCCCGGCCCCGGCGTCGGGCGCGCCGGTCGAAGCCGCTGCCGCGCCGGTCTCCGAGACAGGTCCCGGGACCAGGGCCGACGTCACGCAAGGGACCGATGCCGAAGCCGTGGCCAAAGCCGGCATGAAGGCCGAGGTCGAAGCCAAGGCCTTTGCCGAAGCCAAGGCTGAGGCGGAGGCCGGTCCACGCCGGGAGATGGCGGAGCATGCCGCCGCCCCGCCTGCCGCCGACGGCTCTCCTGGCCCGGCCGCTGGCGCGTCCTCGCCCCAGCCGATGCCGGCCGCCGGCGCCCCGCGTGCCGCAGTGCCGCGCTCGGGCGGAGCCGCCTCCTCCTCGCCTGGACGGGGAATCGGCTCGCTGCTCGGCGCGGGCCTGATCGGCGGCATCATCGGCGCCGTGGCGCTGATCTTCACCGCGCCCGTGCTCAACAGCGTCGGGATCAGGCTGCCCAATTCGCCGACGCTCGCCGAAATCGCCGCCCGCCTGACGCGGCTGGAGGCGCAGCGCATTGCGGCCCCGGCTTCGCCAGCCGCTGTGCCCGATCCGGCCCTCAAGGCCGCGGTCGACGCCGCGACGTCGCAGGCGGCGGCCCTCGCCCAGCGCCTCGATGCCGCCGAGCGCAGGCTCGGCGAGGTGGCCGCCCGGCCATCGGCTCCCGCCAGTCCCGCCGCGCCCGCGACCGCGGCGTCGCTCCCGCCGGCGGCGCTGGCCGACATCGACCAGCGCATCGCCCGCGCCCAGGCCGCCGCCGAGGGTGCCGCCGGCGCCGCCCAGGGCGCCGTCTCCCGCATCGCCGAGGTCGAGCGCCTCGCCCGCTCGGCCAGCGGCCCGAGCGCGGCGGCCTCGGCCGCGGCGCGGCTGCTGCTGACCGAGCGCATCGGCCGGGCGCTGTCCTCAAGCCAGCCCTTCGCGGGCGATCTTGCCGCGCTCGCCTCCCTCGGCGTCCCGCGCGAGCGGCTCGCCCCTCTCGCCGCCCTGGCCGACGGTAGCGCGCCGCCGCTCGCGGGCCTGCGCGGCGAGATCAGGGGCCTGCGTGACATCGCCACCGCCCCCTCCGGCGTCGACCCTGGCTGGGGAGGACGGCTCCTCGGGCTGTTCGACGGCCTCGTGCGCGTGCGCTCCACCGGCGCGGGCGAGACCGCGTCGCCGGCCGGTCTGGTCGCGAGGCTCGACGAGGCGCTGAGGCGCGAGGACGCGGCCGCCGCGCTCGCGGCGTGGGGAAGCCTGCCCGAGCCGCCCCGCCGGGCGAGCGAGGGCTGGATGGCTCCCGTCCGCGCCCGGGCCGAGGCTCAGGCGGGGCTCCGCGCGCTCGCCGACGACGCCGTCAAGGCGCTGTCCGGCGCGAACTGACGGGACGGGGAACAGCTCATGTTGCGCATTCTAGTCTTCCTCGCGCTCGCCACCGCAGCCGCCATCGGCGCGGTGTGGCTGGCCGAGCGGCCCGGCGAGGTCGCCATCGTCTGGGGCGGCGTCACCATCGAAACCACCGTGGCCGTGGCGGCCGTCGCCGTCCTCGGGCTCGTGCTGGCGGGCATGCTGCTTTGGTCCGCGCTGCGCTTCCTGCTGGGCCTGCCCACGGCCTTTTCCTTCGCCTCGCGCGCGAGACGGCGTCAGCGCGGCTTTGACGCCGTCTCCCGCGGCATGGTGGCCATCGGCGCGGGCGACCCCGCCGCCGCCCGCCGCCACGCGGCGGACGCCCGCAAGCTCATCGCCGACGAGCCGCTGACCCTTTTGCTGAGCGCGCAGGCGGCGCAACTCTCGGGCGACAAGCCGGCCGCCGACGCGGCCTTCAAGGACATGCTCGAGGAGCCGGCCACGCGCGTTCTCGGCCTGCGCGGCCTGTTCGTCGAGGCGCGCCGGCGGGGCGATCAGGTCGCGGCCCGCGCCTTCGCCGACGAGGCCGTGCGCCTGTCGCCCTCGCTCGCCTGGGCCAACGACGCCTTGCTCGAATTTCATTCCACCGCCGGCGAATGGGCCCAGGCCCGCACCGCGATCGAGCGCCGGGCGGCGTTGCGCCTTAGCGACAAGGCCGAATCGCGCCGCCATCGCGCCGTGCTGCTCGCCGCCGAGGCGCTGTCGAAGCAGGCCATCGATCCGGGCGCCGCGCTGGCGGCGACGCTCGACGCGCTCAAGCTTGATCCGGGGCTGACCCCGGCCGCGGCGCTGGCCGGGCGCATGCTGGCGGCGCGCGGCGACACGCGCAAGGCCGCACGCCTGATCGAGGCCGCATGGCGCGAGCAGCCGCACCCGGACCTCGCTGCGGCCTATGTGCGCCTGCGCGCCGGGGACACCGCCAGGGACCGGCTCGACAAGGCGCTCGCTCTGATGAAGCTGAAGCCCACCGACCCCGAGAGCGCCTTCGCCGTCGCCGAGGCCGCGATCGAGGCCCGCGAGTTCGGCCGTGCCCGCGAGGCGCTCGCCCCGCTGGTCGCCGCCATCCCCACGGTGCGGGCCTGCCTGCTGATGGCGCGCATCGAGGATGGCGAGCATGGCCCCGCAGGCCGCGCCCGCGAATGGCTGACGCGCTCGGCGCGCGCCCCGCGTGACAATGCCTGGGTGGCCGACGGCGTCGCTTCGGAAAGCTGGATGCCGGTCTCGCCCGTCTCGGGCCGCCTGGGAGCGTTCGTCTGGACGCTGCCCCCCGCGATGCTCGGCAGCGCCGGCCCTTCGCTCGACGGCCTCGACGGCGCGCTGCCGGAGGGCAGCCCGGCATCCGAAGCGCTGGCCTCGATGTCGGCCGAGGCCCCGCCATCCGCTTCGTTGTCCGCGCCCGGCGAGATGACAGCGGCAATACCTGACCCCGCGCCGGCTCGCGCCCCGGCCGCGCCGCCCGAGCCCGAGATACTGCCGCCTCCCGTGGCGGCGGTGCCGGCGCGCAACAGCGTCGCCGAGGCCGTTCTGGCCGCCGAACCGGCACCGCCCCCCGCCGCGCCCATGGCGAAGCAGGAAGCGCGCACAGGCGAGCCGCGCCCGACGGAGGCGCGCGCCATGGAAGCGCGCCTTGCCGAGGGTCAATCGGCGCCGTCGCCGGCCGTCCCGTCCAAGGTCGACCTAGCCGAAATCGCGCGCGCTCCCGACGATCCCGGTGCGCCTGATCCCGCGCCGCGCAAGCGCTCCTTCTGGGGCTTCATGAAGTCCTGAAGCTGGCCTCGGGGCCGGCCGTGGCGGGGTCCCTCCGGCACCCGGAAGCCCAGGCCTCGCTTGCCAATCAGCCTCCCGGCTGTTATGCGCGCTTCGCGTCGCCGCAATAGCTCAGCTGGTAGAGCACCTCATTCGTAATGAGGGGGTCGGGGGTTCGAG
>JAIXZF010000335.1 GCA_027489835.1 Hyphomicrobiales bacterium | reverse complement strand
GCATTCTCCAGCGCGCTCTCAAGCGCCTTGTGCTTCTTTTCGAGCTCGACGAGATGGGTCTGCAGCGACATAGACATCCTCCGTTGCGTGGCGATACCACAGGCAAAGTCTGACAGGTCTTCAGCTGGCTGTCGAATTCGAGCCGTGCGCCGCAACATGAAAAGCGAAGCGGCTTTTAAGCTCATGTTTAAGCCTTTCATGGCTTGCCGAGACTTGCGCGGCACCGTAACTTTCCATGAGGAATGCGGCCAAAAGAGAGCAGCCCGCCATGATGCGATTTGATCTCGACGAGGAGCGCAGGCTGGCATTCGAGTCGGAGCTCCAGCGGCTACGCCTCGAGCATGGCGATCTCGACGCTGCAATCCTCGCGCTCGAACGCATGCCGCTCGTCGACCAGATCCAGATCATGCGGCTGAAGCGCCGCAAGCTCTACCTCAAGGATCGCATCCACTTCATCGAGGACCAGCTCACGCCCGACATCATCGCGTGAGTAAGGCCCGATCGCGGCCCTTGCCGCGACCGCCCCGGGCAAGCTATGGCGCTGGCTTAATCGGGAACCCCGTCGTCATGAGCAACCCTGCGGCGCCAGTCGCCATCATCATGGGCAGCCAGTCCGACTGGGCCACCATGCGCCACGCGGCCGAGACGCTTGAAGCGCTGGCCGTTCCCTTCGTGTCGAAGATCGTCTCGGCCCACCGCACGCCCGAACGCATGGTGAGCTTCGCCAAGGGTGCGAAGGCGGCCGGCCACAAGGTCATCATCGCGGGGGCGGGCGGCGCGGCGCACCTGCCGGGCATGACGGCCTCGCTGACGCCGCTGCCCGTCTTCGGCGTGCCGGTCGAATCCAAGGCCCTGTCCGGGCAGGACAGCCTGCTCTCCATCGTGCAGATGCCGGCCGGCATCCCTGTCGGCACGCTCGCCATCGGCAAGGCCGGCGCGGTCAACGCGGCGCTCTTGGCCGCCGCCGTGCTGGCGCTGAACGACGAAGCGCTGGCTGGGAGGCTCGACGCCTGGCGGGCCCGGCAGACGGAGGCCGTGGCGGAGATGCCGCGCGACGAGGGGTGAGCGCGAAGCCCTTGGGCGAGGGCGACGTTCTCGGCATCCTGGGAGACGGCCAGCTCGGGCGCATGCTGGCGCTGGCGGCGGCGCGGCTGGGGCTGACCTGCCATGTCTACGGGCCGGACCAGCACGGGCCCGCCAAGCAGGTCTCCTGGATCCAGACCACGGCGGATTTCCGCGACGAGGCGAAGCTCGCGGCCTTCGCAGCGGACTGCCAGGCGGTCACGCTCGAGTTCGAGAACGTTCCGGTCGAGACGCTGCGCTTCCTCGAGGCGAGGGTTCCGGTCCTGCCCGGGTCGGCCGCGCTCGAGGTGTCGCAGGACCGGCTCAGGGAGAAGGCGCTCGCGCGGGCGCTCGGCGCCGGCACGGCTGCGTTCGCCGCGGTCGATTCGCGCGCCGACCTCGACGCCGCGCTCACCCGCCTCGGCTGCCCCGCCGTGCTGAAGACCACACGCCTCGGCTATGACGGCAAGGGCCAGGCCAGGATCATGACCCCGGCCGACGCCGACGCCGCCTTCGCCGCGATGAAGGGCCAGCCCGCCATCCTCGAAGCCTTCGTGCCCTTCACCCGCGAGGTTTCGGTCGTCGCGGCCCGTGGGCGCGATGGCGCTTTCGTGCCCTATGACGTCACGGAAAACGAGCACCGCGATCATATCCTCCATCGATCCGTCGCGCCGGCGCGCATCGGAGCCAAGGCCGCCGCGCGGGCCGTTGCCATCGCCCGGGCCATCGCCGACGAGCTCGGCTATGTCGGCGTGCTGGGCGTCGAGTTCTTTGTAATCGGCGAGGGCGCGGACGAGGATGTGCTCGTGAACGAGATCGCGCCGCGCGTGCACAATTCCGGGCACTGGACACTGGACGGGGCGCTCACCTCGCAATTCGAGCAGCATGTGCGCGCCGTCGCCGGCTGGCCGTTGGGCTCGCCGCGCCGCCTGAGCCCTCGCGTCGAGATGCTGAACCTGATCGGCGGAGAGGCGGACGCCTCGCGCGGCCTGCTCGCCGACCCCGAGGCGAAGCTGCACCTGTATGGCAAGGCGGAGGCGCGGCCGGGCCGCAAGATGGGTCATGTCACCCGCCTTCTGGGAGGATAAAGCCTCTTTTTGCCGGCCCGCGCGTGGTGGACAGTCCAATCGAATTTTGCTAGACGCAGCCACCTTGTCCGTGACGCGCGCCGCGCGCCGCGGCTCAGATCATTCTTCCAACCTCAGAAGCAGGTCACTCGTGCAGGTTCTCGTTCGCGAAAATAACGTTGATCAGGCGCTCCGCGCCCTCAAGAAGAAGATGCAGCGCGAAGGCATCTTCCGTGAAATGAAGCTCCGCGGCCATTATGAGAAGCCGTCCGAGAAGAAGGCCCGCGAGAAGGCCGAGGCCGTCCGCCGCGCCCGCAAGCTGATCCGCAAGCGCCTCCAGCGCGAAGGGCTGCTTCCGCCCTCCAAGCCGCGCGTCGTCGCAGGCGCCAAGCCGCCACGCGCGACCTGAGGCGAAGCGGCGCCCGGCGCCGCTTTTCCGTCGACATCGTCAATGCGGCGTCTTGGCGTATCGGCCGGGACGCCGTTCGCGCATCCGCGATGGGGCGCGGCCGCGTATGGACAGGATCGGCGGCTTGGCCGATACAAAGCCGTTCCCGGGCTGATGCCCGCGTGACGGCGTCGCCCGGGCCTCGCGCCGACGGAGTTTGGACATGGATGGCATCGGCATCGGACGCTTCCTGATCATGGCCGCGCTGGCAGGCTCCCTCGCCGCCTGCGAAAGCGTCAGCGCGCTCGGCCCCACGGCCAATGTGGCTGAACTGGACGCCAGCGATTCGGCCGCCTCGTCGGTCAACATCTCCTCGCTGACGGAGGTGGTAAACCGCCGCCCCAACGATCCCGAGGTCTTCAACCAGCGCGGGGCGGCCTATGCCCGCATCGGCCGCTTCTCCGACGCCATCGCCGACTTCTCGAAGGCCGTCAGCCTCGATCCGGCCTTCGCCCCCGCCTACACCAACCGGGGCCTCGCCCAGCGCCAGATCGGTCGCAACGAGGCGGCGATGCAAGATTTCACCCGCGCTATCCAGGCCAATCCGAGCTACGGCCCGGCCTATCTCGCGCGCGGCAACCTGCTGCGCGTGCAGAACCAGCTCGGCGAGGCGGTGGCCGACCTCAACCAGGCGATCCGGCTCAACCCCGAGGGCGCCGAGGCGCT
>JAIXZF010000437.1 GCA_027489835.1 Hyphomicrobiales bacterium | reverse complement strand
GCGGCATAATCGGCCGTGGCCGTGATGCGCCCGAGCAGCGCATCCCGCTCGGCGGTCTTGGCGCGGCCCTTCGCGATCTGGTCGCTCATCAGCTTGTGGGAATAGGCCTTGCCCTTGTCGGCCGCTTCCTGATCCCGGTCGACGAGGACGACGTTCATGCCGGCATTGGCGGTGACATAGGCCACGCCTGCGCCCATGAAGCCGGCGCCGACGACGCCCACCGTCTTGATCGAGGTGGCGGGCTCGGCTTTCGGGCGGCGCGCGCCCTTGTTGAGCTCGCCCATCGACATGAACAGCGTACGGATCATCATCGCCGCTTCGGTGGAGCGCAGGATCTTCGCGAAGTAACGGCTCTCGACCCTGAGCGCGAGGTCCATCGGCAGCTGCAGGCCCTCATAGACGGCCGACAGGATGGCTTGCGCGGCGGGATAGTTGCCCTGCGTCTCGCGGCGATAGATGGCGTTGGCGGGCGGCCAGATCTGCATGCCGGCCGGCGAATGAACCTTGTTGGAGGGCAGCTTGAAGCCCTTCTCGTCCCAGGGGGCGACGGCGGAGCCGCCGGCCTTGATCCAGTCCTTGGCGGCCTGGACGATCTGGTCCTTCGGCAAGACCTGATGGGCGAGGCCCATGTTGCGGGCGGGCAGCGGCTTCAACTGCTCGCCCTTGAACAGCATCTGCAGCGCATCGCCCGTCTGCATCAGGCGCGCCACGCGCTGGGTGCCGCCGGCGCCGGGGAACAGGCCGACCTTGATCTCGGGCAGGCCGACGCGGGTCTTGGCGTCATCCGAGAGCACGCGGTGATGGCAGGCGAGCGCGAGCTCGAAGGCGCCGCCCAGGCACACGCCGTTGACCGCCGCCGCGAAGGGCTTGCCGCAGGTTTCGAGCTGGCGGAAG
Source organism: Hyphomicrobiales bacterium (assembly GCA_027489835.1). Taxonomy (GTDB): domain Bacteria; phylum Pseudomonadota; class Alphaproteobacteria; order Rhizobiales; family Beijerinckiaceae; genus Allobosea. The sequence goes on along the minus strand of JAIXZF010000437.1, from coordinate 1,910 downwards.
AGCAGCGAAAGCTTGCGGCTCTCCTCGAAGAAGAAGCGCATCGCCTCCTCCTCGCCCCTGGTCTTCGACAGCTTCACGTATTCCTGGCCGAGGCCCTGGAGCATGGTGAGGTCGGCGCCGCCCGAGAAGCTGTCGGGCTTGCCGGAGGTGATGACGCAGCCCTTGATGGCCGCGTCCGAAGCGACATGGTCGATGATCGTCTTGAGGTCGGCCATCACCTCGGGGGTGATGACGTTCATCGAGCGGTCCGGCATGTCCCAGGTGGCGAGGGCGATGCCGTCGGCGTCGGTCTCGAAGCGGAAATTGGTGAGGTTCATGATGTTCGCTCCCGATCTCAGACGCGTTCGATGATGGTGGCGACGCCCATGCCGGCGGCGACGCACAGCGTGACCAGCGCAGTCTGCTTGCCGGTGCGCTCGAGCTCGTCGAGCACGGTGCCGAGGATCATCGCGCCGGTGGCGCCGAGCGGATGGCCCATGGCGATCGCGCCGCCATTGACGTTGAGCCGCTCGGGATCGAGGTCGAAGGCCTGCTGGTAGCGCAGCACCACCGAGGCGAAGGCCTCGTTGAGCTCGAACAGATCGATGTCCTTCAGCGTCATGCCGGCCTTCTTCAGCACCAGCTCGGTCACGTCGACTGGGCCGGTGAGCATCAGGGCGAGGTCCGAGCCGACCGTGGCGAAGGCCTTGATCCGCGCGCGGGGCTTGAGGCCGGCCGCCTCGCCGCCGGCCTTCGAGCCGACGAGGACCGCGGCGGCGCCGTCGACGATGCCCGACGAGTTGCCGGCGTGGTGGACGTGATTGACGAACTCGACATCCGGGTGCGCGTAGGTCGCGACGGCGTCGAAGCCGCCCTGCTCGCCCATCATGGCAAAGGCGGGCTTGAGGGCCGCGAGGCCCTGCATGTCGGCGTTCGGGCGGATCGTCTCGTCACGGCCCAGGATGGTCAGGCCGTTGATGTCCTTGACCTTGATGACGGAGTTGTCGAAGCGGCCAGCCTCCCATGCGGCATGGGCGCGCTTGTGCGACTGAACCGAGTAGGCGTCGACGTCGTCGCGGGAGAAGCCGAACTTGGTGGCGATGAGGTCCGCCGAGATGCCCTGCGGCATGAAATAGGTCTGGATCGCGACGGAGGGATCGACCGCGATGCCGAAGCCCGAGGCGCCCATGCCGACGCGGCTCATGCTCTCGACGCCTCCGCCGATCGCCATCTCCTTCTGGCCGCTCATCACCTGGGCGGCGGCGAGGTTCACGGCGTCGAGGCCGGAGGCGCAGAAGCGGTTGATCTGCACGCCGGGGACGGTGGTGCCGTAACCGGCCTTGAGCGCGACGGTGCGCGCGATGTCCGCGCCGGCCTCGCCCACGGGATCGACGCAGCCGAAGACCACATCCTCGACCAGCGTGACGTCGAGATCGTTGCGCGTCTGGATCGCCTTCAGCACCTGCGTGCCGAGCTCGATCGCGGTGACCTCGTGCAAGGAGCCATCGGCCTTGCCCTTGCCGCGCGGCGTGCGCACGTGGTCGTAGATGAAGGCTTCTGACATGGGTTCCTCCGGATGCTCGCGTTGTCGTCCCCGGCCGGAGCGAAGCGAAGGGGAAGGGGATCCGAGGAAAGCGCGGCGGTGGATCCCCTTCCCGCCGCCTGTGGCGTCGCCGGGGATGATACCCGGCGACCATGTTGCGTCGACCTTATCACATCGTGCCGGGCAGCCCCGGCGACGATGCCGCCGATCAGAACTGATCGGCCGTGAAGGCCATGGTGGATTCCGAACCCGACTGGATGCGGGCGACATGGGCGGCCACTTCCGGCATCGAGCGCTCCATGAAGAAGCGGGCGACGGTGAGCTTCTGGTTCATGCGCTCGGTGGAGCCGTTGGCGCCGGCCTTGAGCTTGTCGAGCGCCACGCGCGC
>JAIXZF010000334.1 GCA_027489835.1 Hyphomicrobiales bacterium | reverse complement strand
TTCGTAGGGAATCTTGGGACCGTTCATGGGTGTTTCCTTCCTGTGATGTCTGTTTGTCTGCAAAACCTGTCGCCGGCCGCCGCTTCTCCGTCCGGCAACAGGCCATCCATTTATGCTGCGATGCAATATCATGCTGCAGCGCACAACGCAAGGCGAGCCGCGTTTTCGGGCCAATTCCCGCTCATCGCAGCTGTCCGTGCCGGCTCCAGGGCTTCCGGACGGCCTCCGATCGGCCGTTAACCGTCCTTCAAGGGCGCCGTGGAGACGGCCGATTCATGAATGGATTCTGACCGAAGCCACGGTATATTAAGGGTTCATTAAGCAAACCCGAGGCCTCGTGAGCCCCTTGACGCCGAATTCCGACAGCATTTTGGCCGACTGGCTGGCGCGAGCCACAAGCGAGCCCGCGCTGCGCGGATTCGTGCGCGAGGACACCGCGATCCTGCTGCTGTCTGCCGACGGGCGGATCGTGCACGGCAATGCCGGCGGATTGGCCCTCGCCTCGGACGACATTCCGGCAGCGACGCTTGAGAAGGTTCGCGCGCTTGCGGGCGGGCTCGCGCCGCTCAACGGGCTGCGCATCGAGCAGCTCGACCTGCCAGGCGCGACGGGCGTCTCCCGCCACATGGCTGCCTGCCGCCGGCTGAAGATGGAGGATGGCGCGGTCATGCTCGTCATCGCGGCGCAGGGCTACGCGCCGCGCCGCGCGCCCGACCCCGCGCAGACAGCGATAAATGACGAGCCTGCCGCGCCGGAGCCGGAAGCGGCGGGCGTCGCGCCGATCGTGCCGCCCGCGCCCGCGCTGACGCAGCGCGCGCCCCTGCCGGCCAAGCTGCGCTTCGTCTGGGAAATCGGCGCCGACGAGACGATCCGCTCGCTTTCTGCCGAAGCCTCGCAGGCCTTCGGGCCGGGTTTCGCAGCGCGGATGGTGGGCCGGCCATGGCGCAGCCTGTGCGACGATCTCGTGCATGATCCCGATGGCGCGATCGCCGAGGCCTTCGCGACGGGCCGCACCTGGAGCGGCAAGCCAAGCCTCTGGCGCATCGATGGCGGCGACGAGGCCTTCCGCGTGATCCTCTCGGGCCTGCCCATCACCGATGGCGAGCGGCGGCTGACCGGCTGGCGCGGCTTCGGCGTGATCCACACGCAGGCCACCGAACCCTTCCCGCAGGCCGCTATTGCGAGCGAGCCGGCCGAAGAGCCGGCGGCGGCATTGCCGGACGATGGGGACCAGGCCACGCCCGTATCGGGCGACGACGAGCCGGAGCTGCCCTTCGGCGAGGCTGAGCGCGAGGACGCATCCACCGAAGCCGAGGCCGTCGACGAAAGCGCGGCTGTTGAGCCGGGCGCGGACGGGATCTCGGCGAACGATGTGCCGGAAGCGGCCGATGCCGGCTTGCCGCTGGACGAGCCGCCTGCGCCTGCCTCGCTTGCGGCGCCCGCCCGGGCCGAGCCGACGCCCGCCACCGTGCCTCCGCCGACGATCAGCAACGTCGTCCCGATGAGGCCGCTGGACAACGCGCCGAAGCTGACCCGCAGCGAACGGAACGCCTTCCGCGAGATCGCCAAGGCACTGGGCGCGCGGATCGAAGGCGAGGACGACGCTCCGCTGCCGGCGGTCGAGCCGGCGGCGAATACCCCGGCGATGGATCCTGCGCCGCCGGCCGTCGAGGCCGAGGCGCCGGCTGTGATGGGCGCGCCGCTGGCGCCCGGCCCCGAGGCCGCGGACGCGCCGGCCGCCGGCCTTCCCGCAATCGCGGCCCCGCCTGCCGCACCCCCAACTCCTGCCGCAGCGCCCGTTCCGCCGCGCGAGGACGCTTTCGAGGCTCTGCTCGACAAGCTGCCGATCGGCGTGCTGGTGCTCAAGGCGGAGCGCATCGCCTATGCGAACCGCACGCTGCTCGACCTGCTCGACCATGAGAGCCTGGCCGAACTGGCCGCCTTCGGGGCGGATCGGCTGTTTCGTGGCGAAGTCCCGACCGAGGGCGGCCCGAGCTTCGCGCTGATGCGCCGCGATGGCGGCACGGAGCCGGTCGACGCGCGCCTTTCGCCGATCCAGTGGCACGGAGAGGCGGGAACGCTGATGTCCTTCCGCCGCTCGGTCGAGACGGTGGACGCCGCGCGCCTCGAAGCGCTCAAGCTCGACGTCAACCGGGCGCGCGAGCAGAGCCGCGAGTTGACCGCCATCCTCGACACCGCCACGGACGGCGTGGCGACGCTGGACGAGCGCGGCCGCATCCTGTGGCTCAACCGCTCCGCCGAGGCGCTGTTCGGATACGACCAGCGCGAGGTGACGGGCGAAAACTTCACGCTGATGCTGGCGCCCGAGAGCCACATCACGGCGCTCGACTATCTCGAAGGGCTGAAGGGCGGCGGCGTCGCTTCCTTGCTTAATGACGGCCGCGAGGTTCAGGGCCGCGTGCGGCAGGGTGGGCGCATCCCGCTGTTCATGACCATGGGCCGCGTCGCCGAGGGCGAGCAGACCAAGTATTCGGTGGTTCTGCGCGACATGACCGCCTGGAAGCGGGCCGAGGCCGACCTCGTGGAGGCGCGCCGCAGCGCCGAGCGCGCCAGCGCGCAGAAATCGGATGTGCTCGCCAAGATCAGCCACGAGATCCGCACCCCGCTCAACGCCATCCTCGGCTTCACCGAGGTGATGAGCGAGGAGCGCTTCGGGCCGATCGGCAACGAGCGCTACAAGGAATACCTGAACGACATCCACCAGTCGGGCGGCTATCTCATCAGCCTGATCAACGACCTGCTCGACCTCGCCAAGATCGAGGCGGGCAAGATGGACCTCAACTTCGTCGGGGTGAACATCAACGAGGTCGCCTCCTCGGCGGTGTCGCTGCTGCAGCCGGAGGCGAACCGCCAGCGCGTGGTGCTGCGCACCGGGCTGCAATCGAAGCTGCCGGCGGTGGTCGCGGATGACCGCTCGCTGCGCCAGATCGTCATCAACGTGCTCTCGAACGCCGTGAAGTTCACCGACGCAGGCGGGCAGGTCATCCTCTCCACCGCGATCGGCGACCGGGGCGAGGTCATCCTGCGCGTGCGCGACACGGGCGTGGGCATGACGGAGAAGGAGCTGTCGATGGCGATGGAGCCGTTCCGGCAGGTCTCCGCCACGCGGCGCGGCTCCGGCACCGGGCTGGGCCTGCCCATCACCAAGGCGCTGGTGGAAGCCAACAAGGCCTCGCTCGCCATCTCCAGCGCCAAGAACGAGGGCACGCTGGTCGAGATCACCTTCCCGCCGCAGCGGGTGCTGGCGAGCTGAGGGGCCGGGGCGTGCAAAATCCTTCTTCCTGATGTAGCTTCGGCTGCAGGGAGACATGGCATGAACTGGCTTTATCCGTCGCTGAGCGGCATCCCGAACTTTTTCCTGTATGGCGCGATCGGGCTGGTGCTCACCTTCGTCTTCGCCGTGGTCTATGTCCGCATCACCGGCCATGACGAGATCGCGCTGATCAGGGCGCACAACGCGTCCGCCGCGCTCGCCTTCGGAAGCTCGCTCATCGGCTTCGCCCTGCCACTGTCCAAGGCCATCGCCCAGGCCTCCAGCGTGCCCGACTGCATCCTGTGGGGTGGCATGGCGCTGGTCGTCCAGCTCTCGGCCTATGCCATCACCCGGCTGCTGCTGCCGGGGCTCTCGGCCAACATCCAGCAGAACGCCATGGCCTCGGCCATCGTGCTCGCCGCCATCGCCCTCGTGGCGGGCATGCTGAACGCGGCATCGATGACCTACTATCCCACGGTTGGAGGGACGGTTGAAGCGCTCTGAGTACATCGCCATCGGCGCGGTGGGCCTCTTGGCCTTCGCCGCGTTCTGGCCGCGCAACGTGACGAGCGTGGGCGGCGGCGGCAGCGAGGAGCCGATCCTCAACGACGCACAGGCCTTCGCCACCGCCGAGGAATGCCGCGCGGCCCCCGGCATGACGCCGGAGCGGTGCGAGCGTGCCTTCGACGCCGTGCGGCAGGCCGCCGTTGGCGCGGCGCCGCGTTTCGGCGACCAGAGCGCCTGCGAGGCGGAATATGGGGCGGGCCAATGCCGCAGCTCGACATGGAACGGGGCCTCGGTCTTCGTGCCGGCGCTGGTCGGGGTTCTGGTGGGCCGCGCCATCGCCAATGCCGGCCAGCCCACCAGCCAGCCGCTCTACCCGCCGCGGGCCGGGCCGGCGAACTGCCCGCAGGGCGCCGCGACGCCGAACCAGCCCGAATGCGCGCCGCAGAGCCGGAGCAGCGGCAGCAGCGGCGCCTTCGGCCGCACCTACTCGACCGGCTC
>JAIXZF010000265.1 GCA_027489835.1 Hyphomicrobiales bacterium | reverse complement strand
CGCGCGCGCGGCGCTCGCCGCCTATGCCGCGCATCGCCGGACCCTCGCGGGCTGACGAACCGAACGGAGACCCCGATGGCCCATGTCCACGCCAAGCTGCTGATCGTCGGCTCCGGCCCCGCCGGATACACCGCCGCCATCTACGCGGCCCGCGCCATGCTGGAGCCGGTGATCGTCTCGGGCTTCCAGCCGGGCGGCCAGCTCATGATCACCACCGATGTCGAGAACTATCCCGGCTTCGCGGACCCGATCCAGGGCCCCTGGCTCATGGAGCAGATGCAGAAGCAGGCCATCCATGTCGGCACGAGGCTGATCTCCGACCATATTTCCCGCGTCGACCTTTCGGGCCACCCGTTCCGCCTCTGGGGCGATGGCGGCGACACCTACTCCTGCGAAGCGCTGGTCATTGCCACCGGCGCGCAGGCCAAGTGGCTCGACATTCCCTCTGAGGCGAAGTTCCAGGGCTTCGGCGTCTCCGCCTGCGCGACCTGCGACGGCTTCTTCTTCCGCAACCGCGAGGTCATCGTCGTCGGCGGCGGCAATTCGGCCGTCGAGGAGGCGCTCTATCTCGCCAATCTCGCCAGCAAGGTCACGCTCGTGCACCGCCGCGACAGCCTGAAGGCAGAGCGCATCCTGCAGGAGCGCTTGCTGCGCCACCCGAAGGTCGAAGTCATCTGGGACTCGGCCGTGGACGAGATCTGCGGCGTTCCCCCCGGCGGCGAAGGCACGCCCGGCGTCACCCATGTGCGCCTGAAGAATGTCAGGACAGGCGCGTTGTCCGACGTGCCGGCCGACGGCGTCTTCATCGCCATCGGCCATTATCCGTCCACGGCGCTGTTCCTCGGGCAGGTCGAGATGAAGGACAGCGGCTACATCGTCACGGCGCCGAACTCGACCCGCACCAACATCCCGGGCGTCTTCGCGGCGGGCGATGTGGCCGACGACGTCTACCGCCAGGCCGTCACCGCGGCGGGCCTTGGCTGCATGGCGGCGCTGGAGGCCGAACGGTGGCTCGCAGCCCGCGAATCCGAGCGCATGGCGGCCGAGTGAGCGCTGTCCGCTTGCGGTATGCAGGAGCCGCGCGGGTGCAAATGCCGGCTTTGTGATCGAAATCATCAACCAAATTCATGGCTGATGCTGCCGTCATCAGCTTGACCCCGGCCATGTCTCGACCGCACCATGCGAAAAACGCATGAATGACGTGCGGGAGGGGCGCTGGTTATGGACTGGGACAGGATCCGCATCTTTTACACCGTGGCGGAGTCCGGCTCCTTCACCAAGGCCGGCGATACGCTGGGCCTCAGCCAGTCGGCCGTCAGCCGGCAGATCAGCGCGCTCGAGCGCGAGGTCCGGGCGCCGCTCTTCCACCGCCACACCCGCGGGCTGATCCTCACCGAGCAGGGCGAACTGCTCTGGCGCGCCGCGCGCGACATGACGCAGCGGCTGGAAAAGACGAAGGCCCAGCTCACCGAGACGCGCGAGCATCCCTCGGGCGAACTCAAGGTCACGACGACGGTCGGGCTCGGCAGTCGCTGGCTCGCGCCGCGCCTCGGCGAGTTCCTCGATTCCTACCCCGATGTGCGCGTCGAGATGCTGCTCACGGACGAGGAGCTGGATCTGTCGATGCGGCAGGCCGACATCGCCATCCGCCTGCGCCAGCCCCAGCAGCCCGACCTGATCCAGCGCAAGCTGTTCACCGTGCACTTCCACGTCTACGCCGCACCCTCCTACATCAAGCGCTATGGCGAGCCGAAGTCGCTCGAGGATCTGGACAACCACCGCATCCTGTCCTTCGGCGGCACCTCGCCATCCTATCTGCTGTCCGTGCACTGGCTCGGCACCGCCGGGCGCGATCCCCGCAATCCGCGCACGCCGCATCTGCTGGTCAACAACATCGCGGCGCTGCGCAACGCGGTGGAGCACGGCGCGGGCCTCGCGGTCCTGCCGGATTACCTCGTCGAGCAGGGCTCGACGCTGGTGCAGACGCTGCGCGAGTCCGAAATGCCCTCGCTCGACAGCTATCTCGTCTATCCCGAGGAGATGAAGACCGTGGCGCGCGTCCAGGCCTTCCGCGACTTCCTGATCCAGAAGGCTCAGCGCTGGACGTTCTGAGGCGCGCGAACCTGCGTCTTGGCGGGCGTAGCGGAGATAGCATCATGCGCGAGCCAGGCTCCCGCTAAGGGATGGCAGCCTGCCGCTTCCGCCGCCCAAACACCCTCATCCTGAGCTTGTCGAAGGATGAGGGCTCAAGGGATTGCCGTCTCTGAAGCTCCTCCTTCGACAAGCTCAGGATGAGGATAGCGGGTGGCGGCAGGCACTGGCCCAAGCTGCCTCGCCGACGCAAGACGTCATCGCGAGCGCAGCGAAGCGACCGAGGCGTTGTGCGCGAACCGCGGGCTGAATCGCTGCGCTGTGCCCGCGATGACGGCATGATGGAAGTGGAAAGGCACGTGGGCGCGCCGCCCGCAATCGACCGACAAAACAGCCTGTTTTCGCGGCGTTTTGTGCACTTCAGCGCCGGAGCCATGCAAAATAGCATTGAATTTCAGGCGCTCTTAGCCACAAGGTCGCCTTCACATGCGGGGAGTGCATAACGAACCTGCACCATGTTGCATTGCAATAAAGCGGAATGGCGCGCGTATGAGCAGGGGTGATCGAGATTTGGTGTCCGCTTCCTCCTCCCGGCGTTGATGTCTGCTCGGTCCGCCCCTCTGGAGTGTTCGATTTCGGTCGAGCATGACCTTAAGCCCGGTTCCGCGAGGAACCGGGCTTTCTTTTTTGGCGCGTTGGGATGCGTGGAAAGCAGCTCAGACGAAGAGCCGCTCCTTCTCAAGCCCCTTGTAGAGATGCGCCACCTCGGCACCATAGCCGTTGAAGGGCAGCGTCGGCACGCGCTGCTGCGTCCCGATCACCTGCTCGGTGGCCTGGCTCCAGCGCGGATGCGCGACCTCCGGGTTGACGTTGGCCCAGAAGCCGTATTCGGCCGATTGCAGCTGCTCCCAATAGCTCTTGGGCCGCTCGGCGGTGAAGCTGATGCGCGTGATCGCCTTGATCGACTTGAAGCCGTACTTCCACGGCAGGATAAGCCGGATCGGCGCGCCGAACTGATTGCGCAGCGGCTTGCCATAGGCGCCTGTCACGAGCAGCGGCAGTTCGTTCTGCGCCTCGGCCATCGTGACGCCCTCGACATAGGGCCAAGGATACCAGCTCTGCCGCTGCCCCGGCGCCATCTGCGGGTCCATGAAGGTCTCGAAGCGCACATATTTGGCGCCGGAAGTCGGCTTGGCGATGTCGAGGAAGGACTTCAGCGTGAAGCCGGTCCAGGGAACGGCCATTGACCAGGCTTCCACGCATCGGAAGCGGTAAAGCCTCTCCTCGAGCTGCGAGCGGCGGATCAGGTCGTCGACACCGATCTCGAAGGGCTTCTCGACAAGGCCGTCGACCTTGATGGTCCAGGGCCGCGTCTTCTTCGACTCGGCCTGCTTCCAGATGTTCTTGGACGGGCCGAACTCGTAGTAATTGTTGTAGCCGGCAGCGGTGACCTCCTCGGTCAGCGGCCGGTCGAGGCTGAAGGCCTCGTTGCGCTTGGCCGGGTAGAGATCGTCGGTCGGGTCAGGCTTGCGCGCCATGTTCGGCTGGCTGGAGGAGAACCACTGCGCCGCGGCGGGATCGACGCCGCCCGCGATCGCCGCGATGCTGGCGCCGCCCGCAAGGAACGCCCGGCGGTTGAGGAAGACGTCTTCGGAGGTCGCGCGGGATTCCGGCAGCTCCCAGCCGCGTCGTGTCCTGATCAGCATGTCGTGCTCCTTGATGCGATGCTCTTGCGCATCATACGCGGACGGCGAGCCCGACGTTACGCGCGCCGGGCACGATCGTGGATCACGAAAAGGGGAGTCGGCCTCCGGGCATCATCCCAGAGCACGCAGCGAAGCCGCGGTCGCGGCCGCTTCAGGCTGGCGCTCGATACCGCTCCAGACAGCGTTGGCGCGCGGCTCGTAGGTGTCCGCCGCGCCCAGCGCGATCCGCTCGGCGTCGGCCGACTTCTTGTAGGTCTTCTGCGCCGGCAGCCCCGTCACGGCGCAGCGCGCGGTCAGCTTTTCCACCGCGTCGGCCATCGCCAGCAGGCGCGCCGTCACGTCGAAGGGCATGCCGCGCCAGTCGCAGTCGAGCCCGCCGCAGGTCACGTCGTGGCCCGCCACGAGGAGCGCATGGACCGCCTCATGGAACGAGCCGGCGAACAGCGGCGCCTCGAGGAACTGGACCTCGTCGGCGAACACGTGGACCGCCTCGCCGGCCCGCGCGGCGGCCTCGGCCACCGCGGCGAACAGATCGCCCTCGCCGGCGATCGGGATGGCGGGATGGGCCACGCCGTCATGGGTGACGATGGCCGCGTCGGCGTAGCGGTTGTCCATGGCCGGCTTGACGATCACCACGGGCCGACCGCCCCCGTCCAGCGCCGCGACGATGCGGCGGATCAGGGCGGAGGTCTTGCCGGCGAACATGGGTCCGGCGACGACGGTCAATCTGGCGATCATGGCTGCGTCCGGGGTCTCGCAGGATCGTTAGCCGGATTCGCCGGCCGTCGAACCCCCTCGCAGCGCCAGTTCACAGCCATCTCGCGGCAAGCGGCGCGGCGCTGCCCCGCCGCCGGCTAGCAGCCGCCCTGCGCCCGCGCTATGTGGAGGTCCAACAGGCCTCGAGGCCGCGCAAACGACGAGGAAAACGCCCATGACCGCTTTCAGCCGCCGCCAGGCCCTGCCCCTCATCGCCGGAGGCCTCGCCGCTCCCGCGCTCATCGGCGCGCGCGGCGCCTCGGCCCAGGGCGCCTGGGCGCCGAGCAAGACCATCACCATGGTGATCCCCTACCCCGCTGGCGGCCCGACCGACGCCATCGGCCGCATCGTGGCGCGCGAACTGGAGCTCGCGCTCAAGGTCGGCGTGGTGGTGGACAACCGCGCCGGCGCATCGGGCGCCATCGGCACGCGTTCGGTGGCGCGCGGCGAGCATGATGGCCACGTCATCATCTTCGGCAACAACCAGACCCATGGCTCGAACCAGTTCCTGCTGCGCGAGCCGGGCTACGATCCGCAGAAGGATTTCGCCCCGCTCGCCGGCGTCGGCTCCTTCGAGCACGCCTTCGTGGTGCGCAAGGACCTGCCGGCGAAGGACATTCCCGAATTCATCGCGCTGGCGAAGAAGGACCCGGGCAAGCTGAACTACGGCTCCACCGGCATCGGCTCGGGCTCGCACCTGTTCACCGAGCTGTTCATGACGCGCACGGGCATCCAGATGACCCACGTGCCCTTTCGGGGGGCGGCGCCCCTCGTGCAGGAGCTGGTCGGCGGGCGCATCGACATCGCCAACTCCACGCTGCCCTCGGTGCTGGGCCAGATCCAGTCGGGCGATCTGCGCGCCCTCGCCATCGCCAGCCCCCAGCGCAACGGCTCGGTGCCGAACGTGCCGACCCTGCGCGAGCAGGGCGTTGCCACCGCGGACGCCGACAGCTGGGCGGCCTTCTTCGCCCCCGCCGCAACGCCCGCCCCGGCGCTGGCCCGCCTCTCGCAGGAGATCGTGACGATCCTCAACGCCGCCGCGACGCGCGAGGCGATTTTGCGCACCGGGTTCACCATGAACGTGCGCGATCCGGCAGCCTTCCGGCCCTATCACGCGCAGGAATTGCAGGTGCTGCGCGACGTGATCGCGGCTGCGAACATCAAGCCGGTGGAGTGAGCCATGGTGGACGGACGCATCGAAACCGTCGCCGAGCTCGAGGCGATCTACGGCGAGATCGTCCCCGCCGCCACCATCAAGGTGCTCGATCACGTCTCGGAGCATTACGGCCGCTTCATCGCGGCCTCGCCCTTCGTGCTGCTGGCGAGCTGCGGCCCGGAAGGCGTGGATTGCTCG
>JAIXZF010000213.1 GCA_027489835.1 Hyphomicrobiales bacterium | reverse complement strand
GGCGTGCCGAAGCGCGCCTTGATCCGCTCGTAATGCGCCGCCACGTCGGCTTCGCTCACCGAAGCGGGATCGGCCAGCGTCTGCGGCGTCAGAACCAGCGCCTGGGCCGTGCGGTACTCGGGCGCCCGGAACGAGGCCCGGCGCTCTTCGAAATATTTCGTCAGCACCTCGGCGGCTGGTTCGGCGACATCGCCCGCCGCGGATGGCGGCAGCTCGAGGAAGCGCAGGATGCGCTGTTCGTTGCGGTAGCGGTGCGCCGCCTCCTGCACCGAGATCGGGGCCGAGACGAGGCCCGACACGGCCTCGGCCAGCTGGTTGCGGACGATAGCGGCCCGCTGCTCGCGGACATAGGCCGCTTCCGTCAGGCCCGCCTGCCGCAGCAACTCGTTGAACAGTGCGCGCTCGAAGCGGCCGGACGATCCGCGGAAATTCTGATCCTCGACGATGGACTGGGCGACTAGGTCGTCGCCGATGCCGAGGCCGCGCGCCGCCGCATCGTTGTCCATCGCCGCTTCCGTCACGAGCCGCGACAGCACCTGCTGGTCCACGCCGAGAAGGCGCGCCTGATCGGGCGTGATGTTCTGGCGGAAGCGGCGCGACAGGCGCTGGATCTCGGTCTGGTAGGCGGCGCGCACCTGCTCGAGCCCGATCTCGGTCTTGCCGACGCTGGCCACGGTGTTGCGGGCCTGCCCGCGGAAGATGTCGCCGATGCCCCAGATGGCGAACGAGCCGATCAGCAGCGAAAACAGGACCGCGACCAGGAGCTTGCCAGCCCAAGTCTGTCCCGCCTTGCGAATTCCCTGCATCATCATGGCGCAGTCAGGCTCCGGTTGATCGGCGCGACTTATAGGGAGGCGCCAGCCTGCCTGCAATCGAGCAATTGCCGCCGGACCGCGCCGTTGCTAGTCACGCCCAGATCTTCCCGCAGCCGAGGACCATGCCATGACCGTCACGCCCAAGCCGCTCGTCGCCGGCAACTGGAAGATGAACGGGGTCAGGGCTTCGCTGCAGCAGACAGACGAGATGGGCAGGGGGCTCGACGCCGCGATGCGGCGCAAGGTCGACGTGCTGATCTGCCCGCCGTCGACGCTGCTCCATGCGATGAGCGCGGCGCTGATCGGCACCGGAATCGCGACCGGAGGGCAGGATTGCCACGCCGAGGCTGCCGGCGCCTTCACCGGCGACGTCAGCGCCGCGATGCTGGCCGACGCCGGCGCGCGCTACGTGATCACCGGCCATTCCGAGCGCAGGACGCTGCATGGCGAGACCAGCGCCGTCGTGAAGGCCAAGTCCGCCGCCGCGCTCGGCGCGCTGCTGACGCCGATCATCTGCATCGGCGAGACCAATGCCGAGCGCGTCGCCGGCAAGACCATCGCCGTCGTCAAGAAGCAGCTGCGCGGATCGCTGCCGGACGGCGTTGCCGGGGACGAGGTCGTGATCGCCTATGAACCGGTCTGGGCCATCGGCACGGGCAAGACGCCGACGCCGGCCGACGTTGCCGAAGTCCATGCCGCGATCAGGACCGAACTCGGCCGGCTGATGGGCAAGGCGGAGGCGGCGAAGGTCCGCATCCTCTATGGCGGCTCGGTCAAGCCGTCCAACGCGGGCGAACTGATGGGGCTGCCTCATGTCGATGGTGCGTTGGTCGGCGGCGCGAGCCTCAAGGCCGAGGACTTCCTCGCCATCATCCGCGCGGTGGGCTGAACGCGGCCGCGGCACACGTTGGCTGCGTGCTTCGCCCTTTCCCGGCGCGCACGCCCATGCTAAGGCCCCGCGCAACCGAAAGGGCTGGCGATTGGCCGGCCTGCTTCCCATGTCCGTGAGATCATGCAGACAGTCCTCATCGTCATTCACCTGATCGTCGTGGTCGCGCTGGTCATCGTCGTGCTGCTCCAGCGTTCCGAAGGCGGCATGGGCCTTGGCGGGGGCGGAGGCGGCGTTTCCGGCTTCATGACCGGCCGCGGGCAGGCGAACGCGCTGACGCGCGCCACAGCGATCCTCGCGACGGTGTTCTTCGTCACCAGCCTCGTGCTGTCGGTGATCGCCTCGCAGAGCCGCGGGCCACGCTCGATCATCGACGGCGCCGCGCCCACGGCTCCGGCAGCACCGGGCGGGCCTTCCGCGCCGGCGCCCGGCGGCAACGTGCTGGATCAGCTCCGCCAGCTTCAGGACCAGAGCGGGGCGCAGCCGCCGCGACCGTCCGGACCGGTGCAGTGACGCCGACAACCGAATGAACGAGGGCCGGTTCGCCGGCCCTTCTCTTTTGTGGACAAGCGCGGCCGGGCCCGCAGCCGGCGGGACGGGCTCTCCCCGAATCGCGCGAACAGGTTTAGAGGTGAAATCCCATGACGCGGTACATCTTCATCACCGGCGGCGTGGTCTCCTCACTCGGCAAGGGAATCGCATCGGCCGCCCTCGGCGCCCTCCTGCAATCGCGCGGTTATTCCGTGCGCCTGCGGAAGCTGGACCCCTATCTCAACGTCGATCCGGGCACGATGAGCCCGTATCAGCATGGCGAGGTGTTCGTCACCGATGACGGCGCCGAGACGGACCTCGACCTCGGCCATTACGAGCGGTTCACAGGCCGCGCCGCCCGCCGCGACGACAACATCACGACCGGCCGCATCTACATGGACATCCTGACCAAGGAGCGGCGCGGCGATTATCTCGGCGCCACGATCCAGGTCGTCCCGCACGTGACAAACGCCATCAAGGACTTCGTGCTCAGGGGCAATGACGGCTACGACTTCGTGCTGGTCGAGGTCGGCGGCACGGTGGGCGACATCGAGAGCCTGCCCTTCCTCGAGGCGATCCGTCAGGTCGGGCAGGAGCAGAAGCGCGGCTCGGTGATCTACGTGCACCTGACGCTGCTGCCCTACATTCCCAGCGCGGGCGAGCTCAAGACCAAGCCCACCCAGCACTCGGTGGCGGAGCTGCGCTCCATCGGCATCCAGCCCGACATCCTTTTGTGCCGCACCGACCGGCACATCCCCGTCGAGGAACGCCGCAAGCTCGCGCTGTTCTGCAATGTGCGGCCGACCGCGGTCATCGAGGCGCGCGATCTCGGCTCGATCTACGACGTGCCGCTCGCCTACCACGCCGAGGGGCTGGACGACGAGGTGCTCGCCGCCTTCGGCATGGAGGAGGGGGCGAAGGAGCCCGACATCTCCGGCTGGAAGCGCATCTCCGAGCGCATCCACCAGCCCGAAGGCGAGGTGACGATCGCCGTCGTGGGCAAATACACGGGCATGAAGGACGCCTACAAGTCGCTGATCGAGGCGCTGACCCATGGCGGGATCGCCAATAGCGTGAAGGTCAATCTCGACTGGATCGAGAGCGAGGTCTTCGAGAAGGAGGACCCGTCGCCCTTCCTCGAGCATGTCCACGGCATCCTCGTTCCCGGCGGCTTCGGCATCCGGGGAGCGGAGGGAAAGATCCGCGCTGCCCGCTTCGCGCGGGAGCGCAAGGTGCCGTATTTCGGCATCTGCTTCGGCATGCAGATGGCGGTGATCGAGGCCGCGCGCTCGCTTGCCGGCGTCGACGACGCGAACTCGACCGAGTTCGGTCCCACCGCGCAGCCCGTGGTCGGCCTGATGACGGAATGGATGAAGGGCAACGAGCTCGAGGTGCGGGCGACGGGCGGCGACCTCGGCGGCACGATGCGGCTCGGCGCCTATGCCTCGACGCTGGCCAAGGGCTCGCGCATCGCCGACATCTACGGCTCGAACACGATCTCCGAGCGGCATCGCCACCGCTACGAGGTCAACATGGGCTATCGCGAGATGCTGGAGGCCAAGGGCATGCGCTTTGCCGGCCTCTCGCC
>JAIXZF010000266.1 GCA_027489835.1 Hyphomicrobiales bacterium | reverse complement strand
TGACGAAGCCGAAGATCAGCTCACGCCCCCTGAAATGGAGCTTCGCCAGCGCGTAGGCGGCAGGGACCGCGAACAGGATCTGGAAGAACAGGATGCCGAAGCAGACGATCAGGCCGTTGATGACATAAGTCCAGATCGGGATCGTTCGCAGGACCTTGCCGTAGTTCTCGACCAGCGCCCATTTCTGCGGGATCAGCGACAGCGACGCCGTGAACACCTCGTCCTGCGGCTTCAGCGAGACCGCCGCCATCCAGATGTAGGGCGCCAGCACGACGAAGGCGGCGAAGCCGAGCAGGGCCAGACGCGGCAAATCGCTGATAAGCGTGCGTCCCTGCATCACATCACCCGTAATGGACGCGCCGGTCGATCAGCCGGGTCTGGATGAGCATCAGCCCCAGCACGATGGCGAGGAAGACGAGCGTGATCGCGGCCGAATAGCCGAACTTGAAGTAGTGGAAACCCTCCTGGTAGATCGTGCGCAGCAGGACTTCGGAGGCGTTGTTGGGCCCGCCCTGCGTCAGGGTCTGCACAGTGTCGAAGACCCTGACCGAGCGGGTCATGGTGATGATGATGACGAACAGCATCGTCGGGCCGAGCATCGGCCAGGTCACCAGGCAGAACTTCGACCAGCCGCTGCGGGCGCCATCGATCTCTGCTGCCGCGTAGAGCTCGCGCGGGATCGCGGTCAGCCCCGCCAGGAACAGCACGAGGTTGAAGCCGACATTTTCCCACACGCCGATGAAGCCGAGGGACACGATCACCCAGTCGGACGAACCCAGCCAGTTCGGCGTACCGAGGCCGACGAGGCGCAGGACGGCGTTGAGCGGCCCGATGCTGGGATGGAGAAGATACTGCCAGGCTGTCGCCATCGCCACCGTCAGCGACACCACCGGCAGGAAGAAGACCGCGCGCCAGAACGCGCGTCCGCGCGCGCCGGCCTCGATCAGCACCGCCAGCCCGAGCGCGATCCCGATCGAAAGCGGGGCGACGAACAGGCAATAGACGATCGTGTTCCGGATCGACGCGGCGAAGGTGCGGTCGCTGGCCATGTCCGCGAAATTGGCGAAGCCGATCCAGCGGAAGCTGCGCGCGCCGAATTCGTAATCGGTGAAGGCAAGAGCGAGGACCGCCAGCAGCGGCAGCAGGATCATGGCGAGATAGGCGAGGACCGCCGGCGCTGCCAGCAACCAGGCGACGCCGGCCTCGCTGCGCATGGCTTGCGCCGGCGCCCGCCTGCCGGATACGACCGCCGGGCTCTGCAGCGCAGCGTCAGCCATCTGCAAGCTCCCGCGCCCGCGCCGAAGCGGCCAGCCGCCGGCCGTCGGCATCGAACAGCATCGATTTTCCGGGATCGGGCTTCAGATGCACCATCTCGCCGCGCGTCACCTGCCGCCGCATTTCGGGAGCAAGCCGGCAGATGACAGGCTCGTCGCTGCCGCGCACGGCGGCGTGGACGAGAAGGCTTTCGCCGAGATATTCGAGATGCGCGATGCGCGCCGCGATGCCCGACAGCGCAAGCGACACATCCTCGGGCCGGACCGCCAGCAGGGCACGCCCGGACCCGGGAAGCCGGGCTGCAAGCCCAATCGCGGCGCCGGACGCGCTGACATGCCCCTCCCCGTCGACCTCAGCCGCCAGAACGTTGATGGAGGGCGATCCTATGAACCGGGCGACGCGCAGATCCTTCGGATCGGCGTAGATCTCCTCCGGCGTGCCGATCTGGAGGATCTGCCCCTCCATCATCACGGCGACGCGGTCCGACATGGTCATGGCCTCCGACTGGTCATGCGTGACGTAGACGGTCGAAGCCCCGACGCGGCGATGCAACGCCACGATCTCGGACCGCGTCGTGACCCGAAGCGCCGCATCGAGGTTCGACAAGGGCTCGTCCATCAGGAAGACCTTGGGCCGCCGGACGATGGCCCGGCCCAAGGCCACGCGCTGCCGCTGGCCGCCCGAAAGCTGCGCCGGTTTGCGGGCCAGCAACTGGCCGATGCCGAGAAGCTCCGCGGCCGCAACGACGTCGGCGTCGATGGCGCGGCGCCTGTCGGCAACGCCAGGCGAAAGCCTGCCCAGCAGCGGGATGCGCTCGGCGGCGCCGAGGCGCCGCATCACGAGCGGCACGGCGATGTTCTGCCTGACGGTCAGATGCGGATACAGCGCGTAATTCTGGAAGACCATCGCCACATCGCGCTCGGCGGCGCGCAGTCCGGTCACGTCGCGCCCGCCGATCAGGACCGAGCCGCCGCTCGCAGTCTCCAGCCCCGCGATGATCCGCATCAGCGTGGTCTTGCCGCAGCCGGACGGGCCGACCAGCGACAGGAACTCGCCCGGCGCGACATCGACCGAGACGCCGCGCAGGATCCGCGTCGTCCCGAACGACTTGTGAATGTCTTGAAGGACGATGCCGGACATGCTCACCGAAATGGTCGGGTGGTTCGCGGCGGAATGCGGTGCGGTGATGAAGCGGTGACGACGGTTCAATGACCGTGGCGTGAAACCGGC
>JAIXZF010000161.1 GCA_027489835.1 Hyphomicrobiales bacterium | reverse complement strand
TCGACCGCCGAATACATGCACATGGGCGACACCACCACACGGTTGGCGATCGCCATGTCGCGCAGCTTGAAGGGCTGGAACATCGGGGCGACGGCCTTGTGGGGCTCCGAGGTGATGCCGCGGCGCGCAACGTCCTCGGCCATCATCGTGTCGACCTCGTCGACGAAGCCCGGCGCCCTGAGGCGCAGATTGTCGTATGTGATGGCCTTGGCGCGCGTCATCAGGCCGAAGGCGAACTGGGTCGGGTCCATGTCCCAGAAGCGGCCCACCTCCTCGAACCAGACCAGCGAGGTGTCCGCCGCGTGCTGGGTGCGCTCCACCTCGTTGCGGCGCGTCGCCTCGAAGTGAGCGAGCGCCTCGGGCACGGTGCGCGTGGCCACCACGGAGGCGTGCAGCGCGATCGCGTCCTCCATGGCGAGCTTGGTCCCCGAGCCGATGGAATAATGCGCAGTGGCCTTGGCGTCGCCGATCAGGACCATGTTGTCCTTCACCCAGCGCTCGTTGCGGAGCATGGGGAAGGAGCGCCAGATCGAACGGTTGGTCTCGAGCCGGTGGCCCTGCAGCTCCCTTGCGAAGACCCGTTCCATGAAGGCGGCGCCTTCGCGCTCGTCCATGCGGTCGAGGCCGGCCTTGTGCCAGGTTTCGTTCGTGGTCTCGAGCACCCAGGTCGAGGCATTGGCTTCGTACTGGTAGCAATGCGCGATGAAGATGCCGTGCTCCGTCTCCCGGAAGAAGTAGTTGAACGCATCGAAGGGGCGGGTTGAGCCCATCCAGGAGAACTTGTTGGGGCGAAGGTCGACCTTCGTGCCGAAATGCTCGCGGTGCCTGTCGCGCAGCCGGGAATTCAGCCCGTCCGCGACGACGACCAGGTCGGCGTCGAGCGCGGCCTCGTCCTCGACCTCCGCGCCGAAGACCATCTCGACGCCGAGTTGGCGTGCGCGCTTCTGCAGGAGCAGCAGCAAGGTGCGGCGCGAGCAGCCGCAGAAGCCGTTGCCGCCGATGCGGTGCACCGTGTCCTTGAAGTGGATTTCGATGTCGTCCCAATAGGCGAATGACCGGCGGATCGCCTCGTAGCTCTCGATGTCGTGAGCCTTGAAGGTGTCCAGCGTCTGGTCGGAAAACACCACGCCGAAGCCGAAGGTGTCGTCGGCCTTGTTGCGCTCATGGATGGTGATGGCCGCCGCAGGGTGCGTCTTCTTCAGCAGAATCGCGAAATACAGGCCGGCAGGGCCCCCGCCAACGACCGCAACCTTCATGAGACGCTCCATCCGCATGCGCCGCCGGCACGATAGGCGGCAGGTCACCCGAGAGATATTTTAAGCTTAAAATATTCCGGCGCAAGGCCCGCGGAAATCCCGCTTCGAACCTCTCGTTAACCGCCATTGTGGCAGGGTTCGGGCTGATTTCCCGACCTTCGGATCATTTTCGATCCTGCAACTGGCGCCGATTGTTTCCGCAACAATGCCTTTGATCGCGATCCTCGACGACCAATTCACGAACCGGCAGATCTTCGCGCGGCTGGCGTCGACGATCGCCGAAGACGTCGTGGTCGAGACCTATGCCGATCCCATCGAGGCGCTCGAGGCCCTGAAGCTCAAGACGGTCGATCTCGTCATCACCGACTTCAAGATGCCGCGCATGGACGGCGCGGATTTCGTCAAGAACTTCCGCGAGATACCGGGCGCCGCCGACATCCCCGTAGTCGTGCTGACGGTCTATGAGGAGCGCAGCTTCCGGCTGAGGGCGCTGGAATGCGGCGCCACCGACTTCCTCCAGAGCCCGGTCGATCACCAGGAATTCGTGGTCCGGGTCCGCAACCTGCTCAGGCTTCGCCGCCAGCAATTGCTGCTGGCGGCCCGCGCCGACCACCTCAAGGCGGAGCTCGACGAAAGCGAGCGAACGCGCGAGACCGCGATGCGCGACAGCCGCGAGCGGCTCGCGCAGGTCATCGACAGCATTCCCGCGGTCGTCCGCTGCGCCGATCTCGATGGCCTCGTGCTGTTCGCCAATGCCTTCCAGGCCAGCCTGCTCGGCAAGGAGGCCAATGACGTGGTGGGCCTGCCGGTCGCCGGCATCATCGGCGACGAGCAGGGCGCCCGCAGCAACGCGCTCGACAAGATGGTCTGGGAGACGGGGCGCTCCGTGCCGTCCTTCGAGGAGGACATAACGGATGCCGCGGGCGCCAAGCGCGTCTTCCTGTCGACGAAGACGCCGCTTCTGGCGAGCGGCGGCGGCATCTGCGGCATCCTGACGACATCGATCGACATCACCGACCGCAAGCAGGCGGAAAACTACCTGCGCCACATGGCGCATCACGATGCGCTGACCGGGCTTCCGAACCGCACGCTGCTCCAGCAGCGCATCAACCGCGAGATCGCGCGCACGCGGCGCGGCGACCGTGCCTTCGCCCTGCACCTCATCGACCTCGACAACTTCAAGTCCATCAACGACCTGCAGGGGCATGGCGTCGGGGACGAATACATCGCGGCCATCGGCCAGCGGCTGAAGGATTTCGTGCGGCGCCACGACACCGTCGCCAGGATCGGCGGCGACGAGTTCGCCGTGCTCCAGACCAATGCAGGCCGGCCGGAAGAGGCCAAGCTGTTCGCCGAGCGGCTGCT
>JAIXZF010000344.1 GCA_027489835.1 Hyphomicrobiales bacterium | reverse complement strand
GGCGGCGCCCGCACCTTCGCGTCCCCGCTGGCCCGCCGCATGGCGAAGGAGTTCGGCATCGACCTCTCCCGCGTCACCGGCTCGGGCCCGCACGGCCGCGTGGTCGAGCGCGACGTCAAGGCCGCGCAGGCCGGCGGCTCGGCGAAGGCAGCGCCCGCGCCAGAGATCAAGGCGGCTCCCGCTCCCGCAGCAGCCGGCGCCCCCGCGCCGAAGCCGGCCATGTCCACCGGCCCGTCGGACGAAGCGATCAGGAAGCTGTTCACGCCGGGCTCCTACGAGGAGATCCCGCATGACGGCATGCGCAAGACCATCGCGCGCCGCCTGACGGAATCGAAGCAGACGGTCCCGCATTTCTACTTGACGGTGGACTGCAACCTCGACGCGCTCCTTAGCCTGCGCGAGCAGATCAATGCGGCAGCCCCGGTCGCGGACGGCAAGCCGGCCTACAAGCTCTCTGTCAACGACATGGTCATCAAGGCCTGGGCGATGGCGTTGAAGGCCGTGCCGGACGCCAACGCGAGCTGGACCGAGAACGCCATGCTCAAGCACAAGCACGCCGATGTCGGCGTCGCCGTGTCGATCCCCGGCGGGCTGATCACGCCCATCATCCGCGACGCCTGCCACAAGACGCTGTCCACCATTTCCAACGAGATGAAGGACCTCGCCGCGCGCGCCAAGAACCGCAAGCTGAAGCCCGAGGAGTATCAGGGCGGCTCCACCGCCGTGAGCAATCTCGGCATGTTCGGCGTCAAGGACTTCTCGGCCGTCATCAACCCGCCGCACGCGACGATCCTCGCGGTCGGCGCCGGCGAGAAGCGCCCCGTGGTCAAGGCGGACGGCACGCTGGGCGTCGCCACCGTCATGAGCGTGACGCTCTCCACCGACCATCGCGCGGTCGACGGGGCGCTCGGCGCTGAGGCCATCTCGGCCTTCAAGCGCTACATCGAGAACCCGATGGGGATGCTGGTCTGAGGCGGCGTGCGGCCTGGCATCCGAAACGGCGTTGATCAGCCATGACCACGATTCTCTGCTACGGCGACAGTCTGACCTGGGGCACCAACCCCGAGGATAATGGCCTGCGTCATGCCTATGGGGATCGCTGGCCGAACGCGCTCAGGGCGGGCCTCGGCCCCAGGATCGATCTCGTTGCCGACGGTATGGGCGGGCGCACCACGGTCTATGACGATCACACCGGCGATTGCGACCGCAACGGCGCAAGGCTCTTGTCTTCGGCGCTCTATTCGAACAGGCCCGCCTCGCTGGTGATCCTGATGCTGGGCACCAACGACCTCAAGCCGCAGATCGCCGGCACGGCCGCCGCCGCGGCGCTCGGCATCCGCCGCTGCATCGAGATCATCCGCCATCACGCCCATCGTCTGCCCGGCGCGCCGTCGCCTTCCGTGCTCGTCGTCGCGCCGCCGCTTCTGGTGCCGACCGGGAACGCATTCCTGACCGAGATGCTGGACATGCCCAAGGCCATCGCCCAGTCGGCCCGTTTTGCGCCGCTCTATGCCGAGGAAGCGAAGATGGCCGGCTGCGCTTTCTTCGATGCCGGATCGGTCGCCGTGGCCTCGCCCATCGACGGCATCCATCTCGACGCCGCCAACACGCGCGCCATCGGTGCGGCGCTGATTCCGGTGGTGCGGAGCCTGCTGGCGGAGGCGGGGGGCGCATGAACACGACCTTCTTCGTCCTGCTCGGCCTGTCGCTCTTCATCTTGCGCTCTCAATTGCTGCGCGTCGCGCTGCGCGAGAGCGGCGCGATGGAGGCTGGCAAGATCGAGGCCGAGAAGCTCCACGCCTCGCCTGCGCTCGGTGCCATGAGCGGCTGGTTCTCGCTGATGGGCGCAGCCGCGCTGATGCTGCTCGCCATCGAGACCAGCGGCTACCTGCGCGGCGCAGCGCTCATCGTGTTCGGCATCCTCGGCGGCGTCGCGCTGTCGGCGGTCATGCTGCCGGCCATCGGCTCGCGGCAAGCGGGTGATCAGGCAGGCGGGGGCGACCGCTCGATCGCCGCGTTCAACCGGCGCTTCGGCGCGCACATCGCGCTCGGCGTCGCGGCGCTGGCGCTCATGGCCTGGGCCGTTCGGCTGGGGCTGCTGTGATGGACGGGCCGTCCCTGCTCGCCGTCATTCCGGGGCCGCGGAACACGGAGCCCGGAACCCGTCACGCCGCGGCGAACTCGCGGCCTCCAGCAATCAGACTGTCGCGAAACCCGCTCATAGGGTCCCGGGCCCGGCTCTGCCGCCCCGGAATGACGATGGGCGCGGAATTGAAAGGATCATCCCATGTCCGCCTATGACCTCATCATCGTCGGCTCCGGCCCGGGCGGCTATGTCGCGGCCATCCGCGCCGCTCAGCTCGGGCTGAAGACGGCCATCGTCGAGCGCGAACATCTGGGCGGCATCTGCCTGAACTGGGGCTGCATCCCCACCAAGGCGCTGATCCGCTCCGCCGAGGTCAAGCATTTCGCCGAGCACGCCAAGAGCTACGGGCTCGTGCTCAACGGCACCATTTCGGCCGACGTCAAGGCCGTGGTGGATCGCTCGCGCGGCGTCTCGCTCAGGCTGAACGGCGGCGTCGGCTTCCTGATGAAGAAGAACAAGATCGACGTGATCTGGGGCGAGGCGAAAATCACCAAGGTCGGCGAGATCACGGTCTCCAAGCCGTCCAGGCCCGCCTTCCAGCCGCAGCCGCCGCTGCCCAAGGGCGTCAAGGGCGAGGGCATCTACACGGCCAAGAACATCATCGTCGCCACCGGCGCGCGGCCTCGCTCGCTGCCGGGCATCGAGGCGGACGGCAAGCTGATCTGGACCTACTACGAAGCCATGGTGCCGCCCGCCATGCCGAAGACGATGCTGGTCATGGGCTCGGGCGCCATCGGCATCGAGTTCGCCTATTTCTACAATGCGATGGGCGTCGACGTGACGGTGGTCGAGCTTCTGCCGCAGATCCTGCCGCAGGAAGACGCCGAAATCTCCGCCATGGCCCGCAAGGCGCTGGAAAAGCAGGGCATCAAGTTCATCACGGGCGCCAAGGTCGCCAAGGTGGTGAAGAGCGCGGACAGCATCACCGCCACCATCGAGGCCGACGGCAAGACGACCGAGATGGTCGCCGACCGGTTGATCTCCGCCGTTGGCGTGGTCTGCAACAGCGAGAACCTCGGGCTCGAGGCGCTCGGCGTGAAGATGGATCGCGGCATCATCGAGGTCGACGGCCATGGCCGCACCAATGTCGCTGGCATCCATGCCATCGGCGATGTCGCCGGCGCGCCGATGCTGGCCCACAAGGCCGAGCATGAGGGCGTCATCTGCGTCGAGACCATCGCCGGCCTCCATGTCCACGGCATGGAGAAGGACAAGATCCCCGGCTGCACCTATTGCCATCCGCAGGTCGCCAGCGTCGGCATGACTGAGGCCAAGGCCAAGGCGGCGGGCTTCGATCTCAAGGTCGGCCGCTTCTCCTTCGCGGCGAACGGCAAGGCCATCGCGCTCGGCGAGGATTACGGGATGATCAAGACCATCTTCGACGCGAAGACCGGCAAGCTTCTGGGTGCGCACATGGTCGGCGCGGAGGTCACCGAACTCATCCAGGG
>JAIXZF010000139.1 GCA_027489835.1 Hyphomicrobiales bacterium | reverse complement strand
GGGCCGGAGCCGACGATCAGCAGCTTGGCGTGGACATGGGCCATCGGGGTCTCCGTTCGGTTCGTCAGCCCGCGAGGGTCCGGCGATGCGCGGCATAGGCGGCGAGCGCCGCGCGCGCGATTTCCTGGGTGCTATCTAGGGGTTCGTAACGGGCCCCCACAAGGTTTCCCTCGAAGCGATGCACAACTCCGTGATCCGCGAGCCCGTCGAGGAACCTGCCGACCTTGCGGTGCCCCCCGGTTGGCTCGAAGACCAGCACGGGCACTCCTGTGGCGGCCGCCTCGCCGATCATGTTGACGCTGTCGGCGGTGACCACGATGGCGTCGGCGTTGGCGAGCAGCGCAACGTATGGGTTGGGGCCGGTCCCGTCCCACCACCAGCCGCCGGCGCGGGCAAAGCTTTCGCCCACCAGCGCCGCTAGGCTCTCCGGCGTGCGGCGGGAACGCGAGCCCATCAGCGAGG
Organism: Hyphomicrobiales bacterium; assembly: GCA_027489835.1. Taxonomy (GTDB): domain Bacteria; phylum Pseudomonadota; class Alphaproteobacteria; order Rhizobiales; family Beijerinckiaceae; genus Allobosea. The sequence goes on along the minus strand of JAIXZF010000139.1, from coordinate 4,867 downwards.
CGCCGCTGGCCGCGAGCCTGTCGAGGGCTTCGGCGAAGCGCCGCGAATCATCGGGCTTGAAGCTGTGATGGCGGCTGTCGCCCCCGACCAGCACGGCGACCCGTGGCGAGGCCAGCGCGGCGATACGGGCCGGCGGAGCGGCGCGCGCCGCCGCCAGCGCCTCCTGGCTGAGCCGGTGCGGCGAGGTCAGCGTGGTCATCACATTGGGGCCACGCAGCCGGTCATGGGCGGGCACCCAGATGAAGTCGGCCGCTGACGGGCCAGTGCGGGCATCCTTGAGGAAGATCGTGAAGGCGCGTCCCTTCGAGAGACGCTTCACCGCCCGGACATAGGGCACCGCGCGCCGGCCCGATGCGATCACGAGATCGGGGAAGGGCGGGGCTATCGGGCTTCCAGGCCGGGACGGTCCCTCGCGCGGATCGATCGGGCCGCGCGGCATCAGCCAGGTGAAGGGCGGCCGCGGCTTCACCACGCGGCGCTCGGGGTCGAGCCCCATGGCAACGGCGAGGCCTTCGCACTGAGCGAGGTCGCCGGCCTTGCCGTCGGTCAGGATCCAGCTTGTCAGGGTCACGCGCGATTCCGGGCTCCGTCCGCGGCTTGTGTGGCAAAGAATGGACCGCTATGCCAGCGGCGACGTGCATGGCGAGACCTGCATCGCGCCTCGCCGGCTGCCGGCGGCCGGCGCCGCCATCATCCAGGCCTGCCGCCTCAGGAAAGAGGTTTCCTTGCGATCCCGCCTCGACGACACCGACCTCACGATCCTCAGGCTGCTGCAGGAGGATGGTCGCATGACGAATGTGGAGCTCGCGTCGAGGCTCGGCATGTCGCCGCCGCCGGCCCTGCGCCGGGTGCGCTCGCTCGAGGAAGCGGGCCTGATCACGGGCTACAGGGCGCTGATCGACGAGCGCAAGCTCGGTTTCGAGGTGTCGTTCTTCGCCTTCGTGCACCTCGCCAGCCAGGCCGGCCCCGACCTCGAGGCGTTCTCGGCGCATCTGCGCGCCATGCCGACCGTCCGCGAATGCTGGACGCTGTCGGGCGACATGGACTTCATCCTGCGCTGCGTCGCGCCGGACATGAAGGCATTCCAGAGTTTCGTCGCCGACATGACGGCGCTGCCGAACGTCCGCAACGTGCGGACCGCGCTCGCGCTCGATCAGGTCAAGGCCGAGGGAGCCGCGCCGCTCTAGGAGGTCGACGTCCCGATGATCAGAGGGCGCGCGAGAGCCAGTTGGCGTAGGCATCGCACAGCGCGGCCGTGCGGCGCTGCTCGAAGTTCGGCAGATACCACGAGCCCGCATAGCTGGACGGCAGCGTGATGAGCTGCGGATACCGGCGCGAGACGGCGCCGCCCGTCACGATGAGGGCCTCGCCATCCATGTAGTCGGTGGATTGACCTGCGCCGCCGCCGTCGAAGCGCGCCCCGCCTCGATCCCCGCCATCGGGGCCGGCGAAGCCCGAAAGCGTGATGTCGGTGACCCGGATCACCAGCGCGGGGCCAGCCCCGCCGATGCGGCCGCCGAACCATTGCTGCATGCCGCGCCCCAGCGCAGCACGAACCAGTTCGGCATAGGGACCGAGGCCGCGCTGCTGCAAGGTGGCGACGTCGATCGCGACGCGCGAATAGGTGGCCGCCTGCGCCGAGGCGCCGCCCGCGGCGAGCGCGAGAGCCGCAGCTCCGCCACCGATCACCTGCCGGCGCGAAAGGACAGTGCTGGTATCATCGCTCATCGGAAACTCCTGATCTGGCCCCAGGGCCGCCCGCGCGGCCCCTCGCGTGCCGTCACGGCCTCAACGCGCGCCTCAGCCGAAGCGCACGCTCACGATCTCGTAACTCTTGCCGCCGCCCGGCGTCGAAACCTGCACGGTATCGCCCACACCCTTGCCGATGAGGGCGCGGGCGATGGGCGAGCCGATCGACAGCTTGCCCGAACGGACATCCGCCTCGGGCTCGCCAACGATCATGTAGGTCCGGGCCTCCTCGGTGTCCTCGTCCATGAGCTTCACCGTGGCGCCGAACTTGATGCGGTCGCCGGAGAGCTTGGAGACGTCGATGACCTCGGCCCGGCCGATCATGGATTCGAGCTCCATGATGCGGCCCTCGTTGAGGGATTGCTGCTCCTTGGCCGAATGGTACTCGGCGTTCTCGGACAGATCGCCCAGCGCGCGCGCTTCCGCGATGGCCTCGATGATGCGCTGGCGCTCCACCTGCTGGCGGTGCTTGAGTTCGGTCTCCAGAGCAGCGAATCCGCTGATGGTGATGGGAACGCGGTCCATGACCGGTCTCCTTCTTGCAAAAGAAGGCCGCGACGCGCGGGGATTCCCCTGCGCGCCGGACCTGCGATGAATGGCACGTGCTTCGCTTCGGCCGGCTCAGGCGGCCGTGCCGAAATACGACTGCAACGATCGAACTTCGAGATCGCCGCGCCGGTAGGCTTCCATGCCTTCCGCTGCGGCGATCGCTCCCGCCAAGGTGGTGTAATAAGGCACCTTGTGCAAGAGGGCGTTGCGCCGGAGCGACCGCGAGTCTGCCAAAGCCTTCGGCCCTTCGGTCGTGTTGATGACCATGGCGATCTCGTTGTTCTTGATCGCGTCGACGATGTGGGGCCTGCCCTCGAGCACCTTGTTGACCCGCGCGGCCGGGACGCCCTGCTCGGTCAGGAAGCGCCAGGTTCCGCTCGTGGCGACGATCTTGAAGCCGAGCCCGGCCAGCATCCGCATGGTCGGCGCGATGCGGGGCTTGTCGGCGTCACGCACCGACACGAAGACCACGCCCGAGGTCGGCACCTTGGAGCCGGCGCCGAGCTGGCTCTTGGCGAAGGCCACGTCGAAGGACCGGTCGAGGCCGATGACCTCGCCGGTCGAGCGCATCTCGGGGCCGAGCAGCACGTCGACGCCGGGGAAGCGGGCGAAGGGGAACACGGCCTCCTTGACGCCGACATGGCCGAGCTTCTTGGGGGTCAGGCCGAAGGACGCCAGGCTCTCGCCCGCCATCACCCGCGCCGCGATCTTGGCGATGGGTTCGCCGATGACCTTGGCGACGAAGGGCACCGTGCGCGAGGCGCGGGGGTTGACCTCCAACACGTAGATCTCGCCGTCCTTGATGGCGTACTGCACGTTCATCAGCCCGCCGACCTCGAGCGCCAGCGCGAGCGCCGCGGTCTGGCCCTCCAGTTTGGCGATCATCTCGGGCGAGAGCGAGCGGGGCGGCAGCGAGCAGGCCGAGTCGCCCGAATGGATGCCGGCCTCCTCGATGTGCTCCATGATGCCGGCGATGAACACGGTCTTGCCGTCCGCGAGGCAGTCGACGTCGACCTCGATGGCGTCCGACAGGTAGCGGTCGAACAGCAGCGGGTTCTTGCCCAGAACCATGTTGATCTGGCCGGTCTTGTCGTTCGGATACTTGGCCTTGACCTCGGAGGGGATCAGCGAGGGCAGGGTGCCGAGCAGGTAATCCTCGAACTGCGTCTCGTCGCGGATGATGGCCATGGCGCGGCCGCCCAGCACGTAGGAGGGCCTGACCACGAAGGGCAGGCCGAGCTCCGCCGCGATCATCCGGCTCTGCTCCACCGAATAGGCGATGCCGTTCTTCGGCTGCTTGAGGCCCAGCTTGTCGAGCAGGCGCTTGAAGCGGTCGCGGTCCTCGGCGAGGTCGATGGCGTCCGGCGTCGTGCCGAGGATGGGCACGCCGGCCGCTTCCAGCGCGTTGGCGAGCTTGAGCGGCGTCTGGCCGCCGAACTGCACGATGACGCCATGCAGCGTGCCGTTGCGCTTCTCTGTCTCGATGATTTCCAGCACGTCCTCGGCCGTCAGCGGCTCGAAATAGAGCCGGTCGGAGGTGTCGTAGTCGGTCGAGACCGTCTCCGGGTTGCAGTTGATCATGATGGTTTCGTAGCCCGCATCCTTGAGCGCGAAGCAGGCATGGCAGCAGCAATAATCGAACTCGATGCCCTGGCCGATGCGGTTGGGCCCGCCACCCAGGATGATGACCTTCTTCCGGTCGGTCGGCTGGGCTTCGCAGGCCGCCGCGCCAGCAAACAGCGGCGCGTAGGTCGAATACATGTAGGCGGTCGGCGAGGCGAACTCGGCCGCGCAGGTGTCGATGCGCTTGAAGACGGGGCGCACGCCCAGCCCGCGCCTGAGCGCGGTGACCTCGCCATCGGACTTGCCGGCCAGCGCGGCAAGGCGCTTGTCGGAAAAGCCCATGGCTTTCAGCTGCCTGAGCGCGCCGGGCGTCTGCGGCAGGCCGTGGGCGCGGACCTTGTTTTCCATGTCGACGATGCCGCGCAACTGCGCGATCAGCCAGGGGTCGATCTTGCAGCTGTCGAAGATGTCGGCGTCCGTGAAGCCGAGACGCATGGCCTGCGCCACCTGCAGCAGCCTGTCGGGCGTGGGCGTGCCGATCGCGGCCTTGATGGCGTTGCGGTCGTCGCCCTGGCCCAGGCCCTCGATCTCGATCTCGTCGAGGCCGTCCAGCCCGGTTTCCAGCGAGCGCAGGGCTTTCTGCAGGCTCTCCTGGAAGGTGCGGCCGATGGCCATGCTCTCGCCCACCGATTTCATCGAGGTGGTGAGGGTGGTCTCGGAGCCCGGGAACTTCTCGAAGGCGAAGCGCGGGATCTTCGTGACGACGTAATCGATCGTGGGCTCGAAACTGGCCGGAGTCGCGCCGCCCGTGATGTCGTTGGCGATCTCGTCCAGCGTGTAGCCGACGGCGAGCTTGGCCGCGACCTTGGCGATGGGGAAGCCCGTGGCCTTGGAGGCCAGAGCCGAGGAGCGCGAGACACGCGGGTTCATCTCGATGACGATCATGCGGCCGGTGGCCGGATCGACCGCGAACTGCACGTTCGAGCCGCCGGTCTCGACCCCGATC
>JAIXZF010000129.1 GCA_027489835.1 Hyphomicrobiales bacterium | reverse complement strand
GCGGCGCGCAAGGTCTCGGGCTTCGTCGGCGTGCGGCGCGGCCTCGACCATGTGCTGGACTGACATTGTCGGCCGCATCGACGACCCCGGCGCCCGGGCGCGCCGTCACCAGCACGGATGCGCTGAAGGCGCTCGGTCTGCTGCTCATCCTGTTCGACCACTGGGCTTACTATGTCGAGCCCGACCGGGCGTGGATGCATGCGCTCGGGCGCGGCGCCCTGCCCATCTTCTTCTTCCTCATCGGCTTCGCGAAAACCCGGCAGGTGCCCTGGTTCTGGCTCGTCGCGGGCGCCCTGCTCACCGGGCTCGACTGGCTCAGGATGGGCGGCGACCTCGACGAGGTCACGCTGAACATCCTGCTCAGCTTCGCCGCGATCCGCTGGGCGCTGCCCTTCATCGAACGCCATGTGATGGGAATGGGCGTCAAGGACCGGCACTGGCGCACGGCGCTCCTCGTGGCGGCGCTGGCCGCGCTGTCCTATCCGGCCGACATGGTGGTCGACTATGGCTCGTCGGGCTGGCTGCTGGCTCTCGTCGGCCTCGCCCACCGGCAGGCGCTGGACAGTGGCCCTGACCATGCCCGCGATCCGGCCTGGCTGACGCGCCGCATCATCGGCGCGGTCGCGACGCTGCTCTTCGTCGCCAACGAGATCCATGATTACGAGTTCGACACCGTCGACGCCTTCATCGCGGCCGGCTCGATCATCGCCGTGAGCGGCCTGCTGCTGCGGTTCCGCCGCGTCGAGCTCGCCTGGCGCCCGCCCGCCGCCCTCGCGGAATTCCTCGGATTCTGCGGCCGCCGCTCGCTCGAGATTTACATCGCGCAGATCCTGGGATTGATGGCGCTGGGCTTGGCGCTCGGCGTCGAGCCCGATGTCGGCGACGATGCGGATGGGGAGTGAAACGATGCGGCCGCTGGAAGGCGTGAGGGTTCTGGAGCTGGCGCGCATCCTTGCCGGTCCCTGGATCGGGCAGCTGATGGCCGATCTCGGCGCCGATGTCGTCAAGGTCGAGGCGCCCGAGGGCGACGACACGCGCGCCTGGGGGCCCCCTTTCGTCGAGGGCGTCGAGGAGCACCTGTCCGCCGCCTATTTCCACTCCTGCAACCGCGGCAAGCGCTCGATCACCGCCGATTTCCGCACCGAGGAGGGCCGGGCGCTGGTGATGAAGCTCGCCGCCCATGCCGACGTCGTGGTCGAGAACTTCAAGGTCGGCGGCCTCGCCAAGTTCGGCCTCGACGCCGCTTCCCTGCGCAAGGCACATCCGCGGCTCATCTACGCCTCCGTCAGCGGCTTCGGGCAGGATGGCCCCTACGCGTCCCGCGCCGGCTACGACTTCCTGATCCAGGGCATGGCGGGCGCCATGTCGATCACGGGCGATCCGGCCGGCCAGCCGACCAAGACCGGCTACGCCACCGCCGACATCTTCACCGGCATGTACGGCACGGTCGGCATCCTGGCCGCGCTCCGCCGCCGCGACCTCACCGGCGAGGGCGCGACGCTGGACCTCGCGCTGATGGACGCGCAGGTGGCGGTGATGGGCAACCAGGCGATGAACTACCTCGTCTCGGGAAAGGCGCCGGGCCGGCTCGGCAACGCCCATCCCAACATCGTGCCCTACGAGGTCTTCCCCGTTTCGGACGGCCACATCATCATCGCCAGCGGCAATGACGGCCAGTGGCGCAAGCTCGTCGCCGTGCTGGGCGAGCCGGAGCTGGCCGACCAGCCCGCTTACTTCACCAACAAGGACCGCGTCGCGAACCGCGCCGTGCTGATCCCCTATTTGGGCCGGCTCACCGCTGGCTTCGCCAAGGCCGACATCCTCGCAAGGCTCGAGACGGCGGGCGTGCCGGCAGGCCCGATCAACACCACCGATGAGGTCTTCGCCGATCCGCAAATGGTGGCGCGCGGCGTGAGGCGCGACCTCGCTGCCCCGGCGGCGAAGGCTGGCAGCATCCCCACCGTCGCCTCGCCCATCCTCATCGATGGCGTCAGGCAGGTTTCGGAGCGCCCCAGCCCGCGCCTCGGCGAGCATCAAGCCGACATCCTCAACGACCCCAACTGGGGAGGCCAGCCATGACCGAAGCCGCCAAAGCCCGCACCGGCGGGCAGATCCTCGTCGACCAACTCATGCTGCAGGGCGTCGAGGACGTGTTCTGCGTGCCGGGCGAGAGCTATCTTGCCGTGCTCGACGCGCTGCATGACGCCTCGATCCGCGTCACGGTCTGCCGGCAGGAGGGCGGCGCCGCGATGATGGCCGAGGCCGCCGGCAAGATCACCGGCAGGCCGGGCATCTGCATGGTCACGCGCGGGCCGGGCGCCACCAATGCCTCGCCGGGCATCCATATCGCCAAGCAGGATTCGACCCCGATGATCCTGTTCGTCGGCCAGATCGAGCGCGGCATGCGCGAGCGCGAGGCCTTCCAGGAGCTCGACTACCGCGCCGTCTTCGGGCCGATGGCGAAATGGGCGACGGAAATCGACGATCCGGCCCGCATCCCCGAGATCATCTCCCGCGCCTTCCACGTCGCCACCAGCGGACGGCCGGGCCCCGTCGTCATCGCGCTGCCCGAGGACGTGCTGACCGAAGCCGCCGTGGTGATGGACGCGAAACCCTTCACGCCGGTGGAAACGCATCCCTCGCTCACCCAGATGATCGAGCTGCAGAAGATGCTGTGGGCGGCGAAAGGGCCCATCGCGCTGCTCGGCGGCTCGCGCTGGGATGCGCTGGCGGTCGACCGTTTCCAGCGCTTCGCCGAGCGCTTCGAGCTGCCCGTCGCCGTCACCTTCCGCCGCCAGATGCTGTTTAGCGCCGATCATCCCTGCTTCGCGGGCGATCTCGGCATCGGGCCGAACCCGAAGCTGCTGGCGCGCATCAAGGATGCGGACCTCGTCCTGTTGGTCGGCGGGCGGCTCTCCGAGATGCCGAGCCAGAGCTATTCTCTCTTCGGCATTCCCGAGCCCGGCCGCACGCTGGTGCACGTCCATCCGGATGCGTCCGAGCTTGGCCGCGTCTATCACCCGGCGCTCGCCATCAACGCCTCGCCCACCGCCTTCGGCGCGGCGCTGCAGACCGTGCATCCGCCGCAGACGATCGCCTGGGCTGGCGCGGCAGCCGAGGCCCATGCCGCCTTCCATGGCTGGACCGACAGGCCCGCGCCGATCCCGGGCAGCTTCCATCCCGGCGAGGCCGTCGTCTGGCTGCGCGACAAGCTGCCGCCGGACGCCATCCTGTGCAATGGCGCGGGCAACTACGCCACCTGGGTCCACCGCTTCCATCGCTTCCGCCGGTTCGGCACGCAGGCCGCGCCGACCTCGGGCTCGATGGGCTATGGCCTCCCCGCCGCCGTGGGCCTCAAGCGCGTCTTCCCGGAGCGCACGGTGGTGTGCTTCGCCGGCGATGGCTGCTTCCTGATGAACGGGCAGGAATTCGCCACCGCCGTGCAGTACGAGCTGCCGATCATCGTCGTGATCGTCGACAACGCGATGTACGGCACCATCCGCATGCATCAGGAGCTGCATTATCCCGGCCGCATCTCGGCGACGGCCTTGAAGAACCCGGATTTCGCCGCCTATGCGCGGGCCTTCGGCGGCCATGGCGAGCGGGTCGAGACCACGGCCGATTTCGCGCCGGCCTTCGAGCGGGCGCTGGCCTCGGGCAAGCCCGCCATCCTGCATTGCCTGATCGATCCGGAAGCCATCACGCCGGCCAAGACGCTGGCGGGCATCCGGGCCGAGGCGCTGGCGAAGCGCTGAACCGCGAGGCTCAAGCGGTCAGATCCGCCCCTGCAGCAGCGCGACGAGCGCCATGGAGGCGATGACGCCCACGGCCCGCACGGGCATGGCGAGCGG
>JAIXZF010000120.1 GCA_027489835.1 Hyphomicrobiales bacterium | reverse complement strand
TCCTATCTCGTCTACTCGCTGGCGGAGGCCGAGAAGAACGGCCTGACCGGCCTGTCCTCGCTGCCCTACTCGATGAAGGTGCTGATCGAGAACCTGCTGCGCTTCGAGGATGGCCGCTCCGTGACGAAGGACGATATCCTCGCAGCAGCCGACTGGCTCACCAACAAGGGCAAGGTCGACAAGGAGATCGGCTTTCGGCCCGCGCGCGTTCTGATGCAAGACTTCACCGGCGTGCCGGCCGTGGTCGATCTCGCCGCGATGCGCGACGGCATGACCACACTCGGCGGCGATCCGGCCAAGATCAACCCGCTGGTGCCGGTCGACCTCGTGATCGACCATTCGGTGGTCGTGGATTACTTCGGGGCCGCGACCTCGCTCGCCCAGAACGTCAAGCGCGAATACGAGCAGAACGGCGAGCGCTACAACTTCCTGAAATGGGGCCAGGGCGCCTTCGACAATTTCCGCGTCGTTCCTCCCGGCACCGGCATCTGCCACCAGGTCAACGTCGAATACCTCGCCCAGACGGTGTGGACCCGCAAGGAGACCGTCGGCGGCAAGAGCGTCGAAGTCGCCTATCCCGACACGCTCGTCGGCACCGATTCCCACACCACGATGGTGAACGGCCTCGGCGTGCTGGGCTGGGGCGTCGGCGGCATCGAGGCCGAGGCGGCGATGCTGGGCCAGCCGCAATCCATGCTGCTGCCCGAAGTCATCGGCTTTCGCCTCACGGGCACGCTCAAGGAAGGCATCACCGCCACCGACCTCGTGCTCACCGTCACGCAGATGCTGCGCAGGAAGGGCGTCGTCGGCAAGTTTGTCGAGTTCTTCGGCGCGGGCCTCGACAATCTCTCGCTGGCCGACCGCGCCACGATCGCCAACATGGGTCCGGAATACGGCGCGACCTGCGGCTTCTTCCCGGTCGACAAGGAAACGCTGGCCTATCTCGACATGACCGGCCGCGCCGCGGACCGCGTGGCGCTGGTCGAGGCCTATTGCCGGCATCAGGGCCTGTTCCGCACGCCGGCCTCGCCCGATCCGGTCTTCACCGACACGCTGGAGCTGGACCTTTCGAGCGTGGTGCCGTCGCTGGCCGGCCCCAAGCGCCCCGAGGGCCGCGTCTCGCTGACCGACGCCAAGTCCGGCTTCGTCGCGGCGATGGACACCGAGTACAAGAAGGCCGGCGAGCTTGCGAAGCGCGTCAAGGTCGAGGGCCGCAACTTCGACATCGGCCATGGCGACGTGGTGATCGCGGCGATCACCTCGTGCACCAACACCTCGAACCCCTCGGTGCTGATGGCGGCGGGCCTGCTCGCCAAGAAGGCCAATGCGCGCGGGCTCAAGGTCAAGCCCTGGGTCAAGACCTCGCTGGCGCCCGGAAGCCAGGTGGTCACCGACTATCTTGCCGCTGCGGGACTTCAGAAGGAGCTCGACCAGCTCGGCTTCTTCCTCGTCGGCTATGGCTGCACGACGTGCATCGGCAACTCCGGCCCGCTGCCGCCGGAAATCTCCAAGGCCATCAACGACAACGGCATCGTCGCCTCGGCCGTGCTCTCGGGCAACCGCAACTTCGAGGGCCGCGTCTCGCCTGACGTGCAGGCGAACTATCTTGCCTCGCCGCCGCTGGTGGTGGCCTATGCGCTGGCCGGTTCGACCCAGATCGATCTGTCCACCGAGCCGCTCGGGACCGGTTCTGACGGCAAGCCCGTCTACCTCAGCGAAATCTGGCCCTCCAACGCCGAGGTCCAGCGCTTCATCGAGGAGAACGTCACCAAGACGATGTTCCGCACGCGCTATGCGGACGTCTTCAAGGGCGACGAGAACTGGCAGAAGGTCGAGGTCGTCGGCGGCCAGACCTATAGCTGGAACATGAGCTCCACCTATGTGCAGAACCCGCCCTATTTCGAGGGAATCACCAAGACGCCGAAGCCGGTGACCGACATCACGGGCGCGCGCATCCTGGCGCTGCTGGGCGACAAGATCACTACCGACCACATCTCCCCGGCCGGCTCGATCAAGGTCAACTCGCCGGCGGGCAAGTACCTCACCGACCGGCAGGTCGCGGTGCCCGACTTCAACCAGTACGGCACGCGGCGCGGCAACCACGAGATCATGATGCGGGGCACATTCGCCAACATCCGCATCCGGAACTACGTGGTAAAGGATGCCGACGGCTCGACGCCCGAAGGCGGCTACGCCATCCACCAGCCCTCGGGCGACCGGATGTTCATCTTCGACGCGGCGATGCGCTACCAGGCCGAGAACGTGCCGCTCGTGATCTTCGCGGGCGTCGAATACGGCAACGGCTCGTCCCGCGACTGGGCGGCCAAGGGCACCAAGCTGCTCGGCGTGCGCGCGGTCATCGCGCAGTCCTACGAGCGCATCCACCGCTCCAACCTCGTCGGCATGGGCGTGGTGCCCTTCGTCTTCGCGGAAGAAGGGATGAGCTGGAAGTCGCTGGGCCTCAAGGGCGACGAGCTGGTCTCGATCGCGGGCCTCGCCACCGTCACGCCCAAGCAGCGCATGGAGGTGACGGTCACCTCGGCGGACGGGAAGGCGAAGACCATTCCCGTGATCTGCCGCATCGATACGCTCGACGAGATCGACTACGTCAAGCATGGCGGCATCCTGCACTACGTCCTGCGCCAGCTCGCCGCCTGAGCTTTCGCCATCGGTCCTGACATGACGAAGCCGGGCGCTGGCAGCGCCCGGCCTTTTTCATGCGGCGAACGGGATAGCGCGCCGGGCGCGCCTCAGCTCAGGGGCCCGTGCGCCGATCCGGCACGCCATCGCCGTCGAGATCGGGCTCCGGCATCCGCCCATTCGGCGTGTAGCGGTCCACCGCGTCGGGCAGCTCGCGGGAGAGGCGCGCGAGCAACTCATCCCTGGGCATGCCCGTCTGGCGGGACAGGGTCTCAAGCGTGTCCGCGCCGATCGTCTGCTCGAGCGTGCGGGGCTCGATCGGGCGGTTCGGACCCGGATTGACCCAGGAATCCACCGTCTCGCCCTGGCCGGACTGCCGGAACCGGTCGACGAGTTCGCCGATGCCGCCCGACAGAAGGCCGCCTGCGCCGAGGCCGCCAAGGGAGCCCAGCAAGCCGCCCAGCCCGCCTGAGGCCATGCCGCCGCCTGCGCCGCCGCCCAGCAGCCCGCCTCCGGACGCGCCCGTGCTCTGGCCCGCGCCGGCGGGGCCGACATCATGGCCGCCGTAGGCGCCGCCGGAGCCGGAGCCCTGGCCCATGCCGCCACCCATGCCGCCCGGCTGCTGGCCGCCGGCTCCGCGCAGCATCTCCGCAATCTTGTCGCGGTTCTGGAAGCCTGCCATGGCCAGAAGGCCAAGCAGCGCCGTCATCGAGGGAAATCCGCGCGCCATGCTGCGCCTCCTATGGTTCGGTTAAGGGAAAGCCGGCCCTCAGAGCCGGGTGGTCGTGTTGCTGCGGTTCGCGAGCACGCTCCAAGCGATCAGCACGATGACCGCGCCGACCACGGCGCCGACCAGCCCCGCGCCTTCTCCTGCCCGGTACCAGCCGAGCTGCTGGCCCAGGAAGGTCGCGACGAAAGCCCCGACGATGCCGAGAATTGTGGTGAGGATGAAGCCCGACGGCTCGTTGCTCCCCGGCGTGACGAACTTGGCGATGACGCCCGCCACGAAGCCGATGATGATCGTCCAGATGATGCCCATGTTCCGTCCTCGAAAAGGGCCTGTCGCCCGTGGATGCACTGGCGGGACAACCGGCAGGCTTCGCCCCGGTTCCATGGCGGCTCCCATCGCGGCCGCAGGCGGTCTCGAAGGTGCAGATCCGGGCCGGCGCGAGCCGGTTGCCCCGTGCCCCGTCTTTCGTGTAGGGAAGCTGCGAGATCCGCCGGCGGCTGCGCCCCGGGCGCAGGCGGCCGGAAGGCGGCATGCGCTCGCCCCGAGCCGTCCCGGCGCCGCCACCATCGTTGCAAGACGGGAGAACCCGCCCATGTCGTCCACCTTCGAGACCGTCGCCGGCATCATTTCCGAGACCTGCGACATACCCCGCGAGAAGATCACCCCGCAGAGCCATGCGATCGACGATCTCGGGATCGACTCGCTCGCCTTCCTCGACATCGCCTTCGCGGTGGACAAGGCGTTCGGGATCAAGCTGCCGCTCGAGCAGTGGACGCAGGAGGTCAACGAGGGCAAGGCGCCCGCCGAGCAGTATTTCGTGCTGGAGAACCTGTGCGCCCGCATCGACCAGCTCGTGGCCGCCAAGTCGGCCTGAGCCTCGCCAGGCCCGCCGCCCGGGCGCATCGATCAAGATGGCCGGGGCGACCCGGCCATTCGCTTTGCGGCAGGCGGCCGACCCCTGGCAGCAAGCGGCAAACAGGCGAGTGACAAACCCCCGCGCGCTGCGCTAAACGGGGCGGCTTCCGCCGGGCTCCAGGGCCCGCCACAACTGGACTGTGACCCCGACCCATGCGGCTCGAATATTTCGAGATGATCGACAAGGTGGCGTCGTTCGACGCCGCCGCCCGCAGGATCGTGGCCGAGGCGCGCGTGCC
>JAIXZF010000158.1 GCA_027489835.1 Hyphomicrobiales bacterium | reverse complement strand
TTGTCATCCTCGACGATGTGAACCGTCATGCCGCCTCGCGCGATGCCATGAAACTGCAGCTGCGCAGCGACATTGCAGGTTTCGGAAAGCCGGCGTAATCCCCACAAATACCTAGGGAATGGCCACAAGCGAGATGGCCATGGCGGCGGCGCATGCCCTTAGCCGCGCACCGTTTCGCGGTAGACGAGGCGCACCAGTTCGGCGGTGTTGCGGGCCTTGAGCTTTTCCATGATGCGCGCGCGGTGAACCTCGATGGTGCGGGGGCTGATGCCCAGGAGGCGGCCGGCTTCCTTGTTCGACGCACCGGCGACGATGTGCTCGAGCACGTCGACCTCGCGGGCAGTGAGGCTTTCATGGCCGGGGAAGGCGGGAAGCCGGCCCGCCATCGTCATCGGAGCTGCGCGAGAGGCCTTGGCGATGGCCTCGCGCACCCGCTTGAGAACGATGGGCGCATCGAAGGGCTTCTCGATGAAGTCGAAGGCGCCGTTCTTCATCGCATGGACGGCCATGGGAATGTCGCCCTGCCCGGAGATGATCACGACGGGCGCGGGGTAGGACCCTCCGCCGATCGCGTCCAGCACCTCGAGGCCCGAACGGCCGGGCATGTGCACGTCCAGCAACACGCAGCCGGGCTTCAGCCTCGCGGCGTCGAGCACGAAGGCGTCGCCGCTTTCGTAGGTCCTGACCTTCAGGCCCTCCATCTCGAGCAGGATCGACAGTGAATCGCGAACGGCCGCGTCGTCATCGACGATCACCACGTCGAGGTCGAATCCGTGAAAAGACTGGTTCACCCAGCATCCTCCCCTCAGGTTTTATCCGCTTCGGCTGCGGCTGCCCTTGGAATGGCGGCCGCGCTGTCGCGATTGGCGGCCATTTCGGCGGCCGCGATCGGCAAACGGACGGTGAAGCGCGCCCCGCGCCCCTCCCCGCCCGGATCGACGAGAAACTCGCCGAGATGGTTCTGCGTGATGGTCCGCGAGATGGTCAGGCCGATGCCCATGCCGTTGCCCGTCTCGCTGCGGAAGGCGTTGAACAGCGTGCGCATGCGCTCGGGCGGGATGCCGGGGCCATTGTCCGCGACGCTGAAGCACGCGGTTTCGCCGTCGAGCCAGGTCCTCACCGTGACCCTGGGACGCGTGGCGGAGGCGCAGGCCTCGATGGCGTTGCGCGTCAGGTTAAGCACGATCTGCTGGATCTGCACGGGATCGACCATGACGGGCGGCAGGGCCTCGGTGTCCTGGCGGTCGAGATGGATCGAGCGGTGCCGGCCGAGCATGGCAAGTTCCAGCGCCTCGTCGACCACCTGGTTCAGGTCGCAGCGGCGGCGCTCGGGCGCGCGCTTCTCGACGAGCTGGCGGACGCGCTGAATGATCGAGCCGGCACGCTGCGCCTCGCGCGCGGACTTGCCCAGCAATTCGCCGGCCCTGCCCTGCGCGTCGCCGGCAGCCGCCTGCAGCCGCTCCACCTCACGCTCGAGCGCCTGCAGATAGAGCATGATGGCGGTGAGCGGCTGGTTGAGTTCATGGGCGAGCGCCGAGCCCATCTCGTCGAGCGCGGAGACGCGCGTCATGCGGATGAGATCGGCCTGCACGGCGGCGAGCCGCCGCTCGGTTTCCCGGCGGGCGCTGAGGTCGCGGATGACGCCGATGAATTGGCGGCCATTGGGCGTCATCGCTTCTCCCACCGAAAGGTCCAGCGGGAAAAGCGAGCCGTCCTTGCGGCGTCCCTCGACCTCGCGGCCGATGCCGATGATGCGGCGCTCGCTGGTGGCGCGATAGCGCTGCACGTAGAGATCGTGGTTGTCGTGGTGCTGGTGCGGCATCAGGATCCGCACGTTTTCACCGATGACTTCGGCGGCGCCATAGCCGAACAGCTGCTCGCAGGCCTTGTTGAACACCAGAATGCGGGAATCCTCGTCCATGACGATGATCCCGTCGGGAGCCGTTTCGAGAACGCTCTCGAGCCTCGCTTCAGACAGCGTGGGCCTTCTGGCGGCTTGCATAGCGCGGGTCCACAGCAATTTCAAAGTTTAGAACGTTTGAATTGTTGCAGATATGGCCCAAAACGCAAGCCTGACTTGGGGGGTCGCAACACTTGATGCCGAGGCTTCGCCAGCTTTCGGCAAATTATTGCGATTGAAGTGGCTTAAAGTCGGGCGACCACGGCCGCAATGCGCCGCACCGCTTCGGTCAGGTCGTCATGGCGGCGCGCAAAGCACAGCCGCAGCCCTTCCGACGCGCCCTTGCCGAAGGCGATTCCCGGCGCGAGCCCGACATTGGCCTCGTCCACCAGCCGGATCGCGAAGGCGCGCGTATCGGTCACGCCGTCGACCTTGAAGAAGTAGTAGAACGCCCCGGCCGGGGCCGGAGCCGAGACGCGGCCCGTCGCGCGCAGGCCCTGCACGACGATGTCGCGCCCCTGCCGGGCGCGATCGATCTGGTGGGTCACGAAGCTCTCGCCATGATCGAGCGCGGCGATCGCGGCGCGCTGGACGAAGACAGGGGAGCCGGAGGTCGAATACTGGATCAGGTTCTCGATGACCTGCCCGAACTGCTCGGGCGCCTCGAGCCAGCCGACGCGCCAGCCGGTCATCGCCCAGTTCTTCGAGAAGGTCTGCACGAACATGACCTTGTCGTTCTCGTCCATGACGTCCTTGAACGAAGGCGCCCGGACGCTGCCGTCGAAGACGAAGCGGCCATAGATCTCGTCCGAAATGATCCAGAGCCCGTGCTTGCGGGCGAGCGCCAGGATCGCGGCCAGTTCCTCGCTCGTCGCGGTCCAGCCGGTGGGGTTGGCGGGCGAATTGATGGCGAGCGCCCGCGTCCGCGGTGTGACGGCGGCGGCGAGCCGCTCGATGTCCAGCGTTACGCCATTGTCGCCGAAGCTCATCGGCACCTCGACCGCGCGCGCGCCGGCGACGTTGATGGCCGCGCCGAAATTCGGCCAGGCCGGCGTCGGGATCAGCACCTCGTCGCCCATGCCGGCGATCATGCGGACGGCGATCTGCACCGCCTGCATGCCGGAGGCTGTCACGAAGAAACGCTCCGGCGCGTGCGGCTGGCCATAGACCCGCTCGTGATAGCGGGCCAGGGCCTGCCGGAGTTCGGGAATGCCGCGCTGCCAGGTGTAGAAGGTCTCGCCCGCGGCGAGCGACCGCGTCGCGGCCTCGGTGATGAAGGCAGGGGTGGGCAGGTCGCCCTCCCCCACCCAGAGCGGGATCAGCCCCGGCTTGGTCCGGCCATGGTTGACCACGTCGACGATGCCGCTCGCAGGAGCGCCGGACGCCTCGGGCCGCAGGTCAGCCGGCGCGGGCGGGATCGACAGGGACGGAATGGCGGAGGCGAGCATGGGGAAGATCTCGTCAAGGAGTTCGGCTGACCCTTCCCATACGATGGCGCGCGGTGGCGCGCCATGCGCCCGGCCGTGATGTCGGCCATGATTTGTGGCGATGGGACCGATGAGCCGGACCGGACCGCGTCACTTGCGCAGCGCGTCGCGGATCTCGGTGAGCAGCTTGACCTCGGCGCTCGGCGCGGGCGGTGCGGCGGGCGCGGCGGGCTCGGCCTTCTTCATCTTGTTCAAGGCCTTGACCACCAGGAACAGCACCCAGGCGATGATGAGGAAGTTGACGACGAAGGTGATGAACTGGCCGTAGCCGAGCACGGCGCCGAGCTTCTTGGCGTCGGCGTAGCCGGTGTTGGGCGGCAGCGGCGCGGAGCTCAGCTTCAGATAGAGGTTGGTGAAGTCGAAATTCCCGAACATGCCGATGAGCGGCATGATGATGTCCTGAACCATCGACTCGACGATCTTGCCGAAGGCGCCGCCGATGATCACGCCGATGGCGAGATCAACAACGTTGCCCTTCATGGCGAATTCTTTGAACTCCTGAAGCATCGACACACCCCTTCCCGTCTTGGTCTTGCGACTTTCGGCCGGCAACGGCGCCAGCACTGTAAAGAAGCGTTAACGGTTCGGAACGTGTTTGCAACGGAGAACTTGCCCTAATCCGCAGCGTTCGATGTGGAATCGTGTGCATGACGGCGCTTGCCGCGCCACAGGTTGCCGCGCCATTGGCGAGCGGCCCAACTCGGGCTAGGCTCGCCGCTTGTGGAGGTGGGGCCATGCTGCCGGGCTGGGCCGTCGTCGTCGCGGCGCTGCTTTACCTGTTCGTGCTGTTCGCCGTCGCGCACGCAGCCGACGGCGCGGGCCGCTCGATCATGCGCGGGCCGGCCCGCACGACCATCTATTCGCTGGCGCTCGCGGTCTACTGCACGTCCTGGACCTTCTACGGCTCCGTCGGCTTCGCCAACAGGGCGGGCCTCGATTTTCTCGGCATCTACCTCGGGCCCATCCTCGTGATCGGGCTGGGGCACAGGCTGGTCGCCCGCGTGGTGCGGCTCGCCAAGGCGCAGAACATCACCTCCGTGGCCGACTTCATCGGCGCGCGATACGGCAAGAGCGAGCGGGTCGCAGCCCTCGTCACCATCATCGCCGTGCTGGCGGCGCTGCCCTACGTGGCGCTGCAGCTCAAGGCGGTGTCGTCCTCGCTCTCCGTGTTCATCGAGGCGATGGACGGCACGCGGCTGAGCAACCAACTGCCCGTGCTGGGCGACCTCGCCCTGCTCGTCGCGCTCGTGCTCGCCGCCTTCGCGGTGGCCTTCGGCACGCGCCACATCGACGCCACCGAGCACCAGGACGGACTGGTGGTGGCCATCGCGCTCGAATCCGTGGTCAAGCTCGTCGCCTTCCTGATCGGCGGCATCTTCGTCGTCTACTGGATGAATGACGGTCTGCTCGACGTGCTCAACCGCGCCGCGACCCCCGCCCAGCCCGACCAGCTGCCGATCTGGGAACGCACGTCGAGCCTCGGCACCTTCCTGACGCTGACGCTGCTCTCGGCCTTCGCGGCGCTGCTGCTGCCCCGCCAGTTCCACATGGCCATCGTCGAAAACCGGAACGAGGGCGACGTCCGGCGGGCGGCCTGGATGTTCCCGCTCTATCTCGTGCTCATCAACCTGTTCGTGCTGCCCATCGCGATCTCGGGCGAGACGCTGCTGAACCTGCGGCCGGACGAGCGGGACATGACGATGCTGCTGCTGCCGCTGGCGCATGGCTCGGGCTGGGCGGCGCTGATCGTCTTCATCGGCGGGCTCAGCGCCGCGACGGCCATGGTGATCGTGGCGTCGGTGGCGCTGGCCATCATGATCTCGAACCATCTGGTCATGCCGGTGGCGGTGAGGGCCCGTTCCTGGCTGTCCCAGTGGCGCGGCACGGTGCTGGCGCGGCCCAGCCTGTCGTCCGACGGGGGCGATCTCGGCTCGTTCCTGATTACCATGCGGCGCGTCGCGATCGTGATGATCGTGCTGCTCGGCTATGTCTACTACCGCGCGGCCGGGGACGCGGCCCTCGCCACGATCGGGCTTCTGTCGTTCGCCGCCACGGCGCAGATCGGGCCGGTCTTCATCGGCGGGCTGGTCTGGCGGCGCGGCACCGCGCCGGGAGCGTCGGCGGGCCTGATCGTCGGCCTGACGACATGGATCTACACGCTGCTGCTGCCCAACGTGATGGGTACCGATCCCGACTGGCTGCCGATGCTGCAGAACGGGCCTTTCGGCATCGAGGCGCTGAAGCCGACCATGCTGTTCGGCCTCGACCTGCCGCAGCTCACCCACGGCGTGGTCTGGAGCCTGGCGCTCAACACGCTGGCCTTCGTGCTGGTCTCGCTGCTCAGGCCGGCCAACGCCATCGAGAGGCTGCAGGCCGCCAGCTTCGTCTCGCCGGCCGGTCCGGGCATGGCGCAGAACCTCAGGCTCTGGCGCTCCTCCGTCACCATGGACGAGCTGCAGGGCACCATCGCGCGCTATCTCGGCGCGGAGCGGACGCGGGCGGCCTTCGCCGGCTTCGGGCGCAGCGCCCAGCCTGCGAGGGAGACCGGCCGCGGCCATGAGGAAGCCGACATCCACGCCATCCGTTTCGGCGAGCACCTCTTGGCGTCGGCCATCGGGGCGGCCTCGTCGCGCCTCGTTCTGTCCGTGCTGCTCAAGCGCCGGAACCTGTCGAGCGAAGCCGCCTTCAAGCTGCTCGACGACGCCTCGGCGGCGCTGCAATACAACCGCGACCTGCTCCAGCACGCGCTCGACCATGCCGGCCAGGGCATCACCGTGGTCGACAAGGAGCTGCGCATCCTGTGCTGGAACCAGGCCTTCATCGAGCTCTACGACCTGCCTTCCGACATGCTGCGGGTGGGGACCGGCCTCGACGAGATCGTCCGGTTCAATGCCGAGCGCGGCTCCTATGGCGAGGGGCCCGTCGACGATCTGGTCGCGACGCGGCTGGAGAGCTTCATCAATGACCGCGAGCCGGTGCGCCTGAGGCTGCATCCCTCAGAACGGGTCATCGAGATCAGGTCCAACCCCCTGCCCGATGGCGGTCTCGTCACCACCTACACCGACATCTCGGATTCGGTCGCCGTCGAGCAGGCGCTCGAGGCGCGTGTGCGCGAGCGCACCGAGGAGATCACGCGCGTCAACAGCGCGCTCCAGCACGCCAAGCAGGAGGCCGAGACCGCGAATTTGTCGAAGACGCGCTTCCTCGCCGCCGCCAGCCATGACGTGCTCCAGCCGCTCAACGCCGCGCGGCTCTATGCCCATTCGCTGACCGAGCGCGACCGGCAGGCGGGCGCGCCCGAGCTCGCCGAGAACGTCGAGGCCTCGCTCGACGCCGTCGAGGAAATCCTCACCGCGCTGCTCGAGATCTCGCGGCTCGACGCGGGCGCGATGAAGCCCGAGTTCACAGGCGTCAGGCTCGACGACCTGTTCCGCCAGCTGCAGCGCGATTTCGAGCCGATGGCGCGGGAGAAGAACCTCAAGCTCAGCTTCGTGATGAGCAAGGCGACGATCCGCACCGACCGGCGCCTGCTGCGGAGGGTGCTGCAGAACCTGATCTCGAACGCGATCAAGTACACGCCCGCCGGCAAGGTGCTGGTGGGCTGCCGCAGGCGCGGAGGCCATCTCGCCATCCAGGTCACGGATACCGGGCTCGGCATCCCGCAGGCCAAGCAGAAGGCGGTGTTCCGCGAGTTCGAGCGGCTCGACCAGGGGGCGCGGGTGGCGAGGGGGCTGGGCCTCGGCCTCTCCATCGTCGAGCGCATCGCCCGCACCATCGGGCACAAGCTGTCGCTGCGCTCGCAGCCGGGCAAGGGCTCGACCTTCGAGATCGTGGCCCAGCGCGCCGCGCCCGTCGCACCCGTCGCGCAGGCCGACAAGCCGGCCACTCCCGTGACGCCTTTGAAGGGCATGCTCGTCGTCGCCATCGACAACGAGCCCTCGATCCAGGACGGGATGCGGCTGGTCCTGGAAGGCTGGGGCTGCGAGGTGGTGACAGGCGGGGACGCCGCCGAGGTGCTCGCTGCGCTCGACAGGCTGCGCAGGATGCCGGACGGCATCGTGGCCGATTATCACCTCGACGACACGGATGGCATCGAGGCGGTGGCCGCGATCCGCCGGGCGCTGGGGCTCGACGTCCCGGCGACGCTGCTCACCGCCGACCGCTCGCCCGACGTACGGGCGCGCGCCGATGCGGCCGGCATGCAGATGCTCAACAAGCCGCTGCGCCCGGCGGCGCTGCGCTCGCTCCTGTCGCAATGGCGGGTAACGCGAACGGCCGCCGAGTAGCCGTCAGGCGGTCGCCTCGATGCCCTTGCCCGCCCGCTTCATCGCGTCCTCGGCATCGAGGAAGGCTTGCACCTCGGGCGAGGGCTCGGGGCTGGCGGCGGTGACGCCCATCTCGTCCATCATGCGCTGGACCGGCACGAAGCCCTTCGCCTTGCGGTCGTAGAGGCCGGCGCGGACGAAGGCGGCCGCATTGACGACCTCCTGCCCGCGCGAGCCCTTCGAGACCAGTCGATGCTCGATGACCAGCCACGTCTCGGCCCAGCACAGCACGCGTGTTTCGAGGACGAACGCGCGGAAGGGCTTGAGCTCGCGCCGGAAGCGGATCTTCCCCGCGCTGACCACAGGCGTCCAGCCATGCTTGAGCCAGGCGCGCCAGAGCCCGCCGCGCAGCATCAGGTCGGTCCGTCCCAGATCCATCAGGGTCCAGTAGCGGCCGTTGTTCATGTGGAGCGAGGTGTCGAGATCATGCGGCCAGACCCGAAACGGCACGCGCGAGACCTCGAACGGCAAGGTCAGCGCGCCGCGCCAGCGCGCGGTCGCCACCAGCCAGATCAGGCGAAGCCAGAGGTTCATGGGAAGGGCCTCGCGTTCATCGTCATGCCCGCGACAGGCGCGGGCATGACCGAAGGTGCAGCGTTAGGTCTGCGGCTTCACGCCGCTTTCTTCGCCGTCCGGTAGTAGCTGCCGCCCGCAGCGGCAAGCTCGCGCAGATGCGCGTTCGGCGCGAAGCGCTTGCCATAGGTGGCGGCCAGCTTCTCGCACATGGCGACGAACTTCGCCGGGCCCATGCCCTCGATGTAGCTCAGGGTGCCGCCGGTGTAGGGGGCGAAGCCGAAGCCGAGGATCGAGCCGACATCCGCCTCGCGCGGATCCGTGACGACGCCCTCCTCCACGGTGCGGGCCGCTTCCAGCGCCTGGATGGCGAGCAGGCGGTCCTTCAGCGTGGCCATATCGACCTTTTCGGGATCGAGATGGACGGGCTGGAGCGAGGTCAGCTCGGGCCAGAGGCGCTTGGAGGCGCCTTCGGGGTAATCGTAGAACCCCTTCTTGGCCTTGCGGCCGAGGCGGCCCAGCTTCTCGACCATCTCGATCAGCATGGCCTTTTGGCGCTGGTCGATCGAATCGGGGCCGAGCTGGACCTCGGTCGCCTTCATGATCTTGAGGCCGAGATCGAGCGCGATCTCGTCGTTGAGCGAGAGCGGGCCGACCGGCATGCCGGCCTGCTTGCCGGCGGCCTCGATCATGGCCGGGGGCACGCCCTCCAGCAGCATCTCGTAGCCCTCGGCGATGTAGCCGAGCACGCAGCGGTTGGCGAAGAAGCCGCGCGCGTCGTTGACGACGATGGGCGTCTTTTTGATGGCGCGCACATAGTCGATCGCCATGGCGAGCGCGGCGTCGCCGGTCTCCTTGCCCATGATGATCTCGACCAGCATCATCTTCTCGACGGGCGAGAAGAAGTGGATGCCGATGAACTTGTCCGCAGCCTTCGACGATTTGGCGAGGCCGGTGATCGGCAGCGTCGATGTGTTGGAGGCGAAGATGGTGCCGGGCCTGATGTGGCTTTCGATCTTGCGGATCACCTCGTCCTTGACCTTCGGGTCCTCGAACACGGCCTCGATGATGAGGTCGCAGGCACCGAGCGCGGCATAATCGGCCGTGGCCGTGATGCGCCCGAGCAGCGCATCCCGCTCGGCGGTCTTGGCGCGGCCCTTCGCGATCTGGTCGCTCATCAGCTTGTGGGAATAGGCCTTGCCCTTGTC
>JAIXZF010000336.1 GCA_027489835.1 Hyphomicrobiales bacterium | reverse complement strand
GCCCTGCGCTCGCGCGCGGACCGGGCCGATAGGCAGAATTTGCCGTCCGCATGGTTAAGAGCGCGTTAAGACCGGAGGCGATGCTGCGGCGCGACCATGGTTCATGTGTCCATGATGAAGCCGCCATCGTGCGCGGCCGCGATCCGGCCGAGCGCCGCGCGGAACATGTCGCTGCGCTGGAGGGCCGCCAGCGCCTGCTCGAGGCTGAGCCCGTCGAGGTCACCGGGATCATAGTGCTCGATTTCCGCGCCGAGCCATAGATGCGCGAAACGGCTGACCGCCCCGGCCGTTGCCGGCGCGGCCAGTTGTTCGGCCGTGACGTTCTTGGTCAGGAAGCCGAAGACCAGCGCGGGATCGACCAGCGGCAGCGAGGCGGGATCGAGCCCGGCCAGGGCGATGGCGAGCGCATGGTCGGGGTGTTCCTGGTTCGCAGGCGCCCTGCCGTAGTCGTAGAGATGGCGCGCGCCCGCCCAGTCGAGCGCGGCTTCCGGAAAGCGCGCCAGAAGCTTCGCCTCAGCCGCGTCCGCATACCAGCGGTTCAGCCCGTCGAAGAAGCCGAAGCGGTAACCGGCTTGGAGCAGCATCGGCTCCCAGCCCTCATGCGAGGGCGACATGTCCCCGGGCTTCACCGCCTCGATGAGGATGACTCGCGGCCTGAAGCGGGCGAAATCGGCGCCCGCCAGCACGTCAGCCTCCGCGCCTTCCACGTCAATCTTGAGCCAGTCTATGCGCTTCGGTGCATGGCGCGCGCAGATGGCGGCCAGCGTCGTCACGGCGCGGCGCTCCGTGGCGTAGGACGCGCCAAAACTCGCGGCGCCGCGGGCATGGTCTTCCACCATCGTGGAAAAGCCATGCAGCTTGTCCACCGCGTGGAAGGCGGCCTCGCCGGCCTCCCGCCCCACCAGCGTATCGAGCGCGATGTC
This sequence comes from Hyphomicrobiales bacterium, assembly GCA_027489835.1. Taxonomy (GTDB): domain Bacteria; phylum Pseudomonadota; class Alphaproteobacteria; order Rhizobiales; family Beijerinckiaceae; genus Allobosea. The sequence goes on along the minus strand of JAIXZF010000336.1, from coordinate 4,882 downwards.
GCGCGGGCGCAACGTGGCGTAAAGCGCGTGCAGGGCGGCCTGCGGCTCGACCGCGACCCCGCGCCATCCCTTGAGGTAGCTACGGAATGACACGTTGTCGGCGACTGGATGGCCGGCGCCGATGTCGATGTAGAACCCTCGCGCCTCTCCGGCGAAGAGCCGGTCGAGGTGCATGTCCTCCATGTTCTGCGCGTAGGAGAGCTGCATGGCCGGGGCATCCTCATTTCACGTTCATCATATGTCATATTACGTATAGGTCGCGGACGGGCGCTGCCCTAGTCTCGCATTGCCAATGTCGGGAGGACACCATGGAACGCAGACATTTCTTGATGGGCTTGATTGGCGGCCTCGCGGCCGCTGCGCTGGCGCCGGGTCTGGCCGAAGCCGCGACCAAGCCTGCCGCTCCGGCGGCCGGCCCTGAGCCCGATCCGCGCGCCGTAGCGAAACTGCCGGAGGCGATCGAGGTGACCGCCGCCGACAAGGCTTCGCTCGACGAGGCCGACAAGGAGTTCAGCCAGTACTACTACCGCCGCCGTGTGGTCTATCGCCGCCGGCCGATCCGCCGGGTCTATTACAGGCGTCCCGTGCGCCGCGTTTATTATCGCCGTCCGGTCCGCGTCTATTATCGCCGTCCCGTGCGCCGGGTCCGCTACTTCTGATCGCGGCACCATCGTCCAACACGAACCCCGCGCTTCAGGCGCGGGGTTTTTCGTTGCGCCGGGCGTTCAGAGGAACGAGTCGGGAAGCTTGCCCTGCGACCGGTCGTTGATTCGGCGGTAGAGCAGCGTCAGCAGCGTGGCATTGATGACGATGAACAGCGAATAGAGCGCCGGCACGGCGATGATCTGCTGTTGCTGCATCCCCGTGAAGCTGAGCGCGACGATGGCGAGCGCCAGCGGCCCGTTCTGGATGCCGATCTCCATCGAGATTGTCTGCGCGTTGCGCGGATGCAGCTTGAGCAGGATGCTGAAGACGTAGCCCGCGGTGAAGCCGAGCAGCCCCAGCCCGATCACGGCCGCATAGACCGAGGGCGGCGTGTTCATCAGGAACTGCCAGTTGCGCGGCACCCAAGACACCATGATGAACAGGATGAAGAAGATGCCGAGCGCTCCGCCGACCAGTTCGACCAAGGCGCCGACATTGGCGTTCCAGCGGCGCAGCGCCATGCCGATCAGCACTGGCACGAGCAGGATGATCAGCGTGCGAACGATGTTGTCAGCCGGGACGGAGATCCCCAGCCCCGCCGCATAGACCACGATCAGCAGCGGGATGAGCACGACGCCGAAGACGGTGGAGTTCACGGTCATCAGCATCGACAGGGCGAGGTTGCCCTTGGCGAAGTAGGTGAAGATGTTCGAGGTCGTGCCGCCCGGCATGCACGACATGATGATGAGGCCGATCTTCACCTCCGGGCTGAGCGGCAGCAGCAGCGCCAGGCTGAAGCCGATCAGCGGCAGGAAGCCATATTGCGAGATGAGCCCGACGAAGAGGCCGAAAGGCCGCTTGATCGAACTCTTGAAGTCCTGGGGCGTCAGCGCGGCGCCCATGCCGAGCATGATCACGCCCATCATCAGCGCCAGCAGCGTCTGTTCGAAGGCTCCGACCATGTCACGCCACCTTCTGCATTGCGGCGGGCGCCGGCGCGGCTGACAGCTCGGCCCTCAGATCCTTGCGCAGGATCTTGCCCACGTTCGATTTCGGCAGTTCGGACCTGAACTCCACGAATTTCGGGCCCTTGTAGGCCGCCAGATGCTTCTTGCAGTGCGCCTTGACGTCGGCCTCGGTCAGCCCCGGATCGAGCCTGACGATATAGGCCTTGACCGCCTCCCCTGCCGCGCCGTCTGGCACGCCGATCACCGCCGCCTCCTGCACGCCCGGATGGCGCGCGAGGCAGTCCTCCACCTCGTTGGGGAACACGTTGAAGCCCGAAACCAGGATCATGTCCTTCTTGCGGTCCACGATGCGGAAGTACCCGTCCGGATCCATCGTCGCGATGTCGCCGGTGCGGAAGTACCCATCCGGGGTCATGACCTTCGCCGTCTCGTCAGGGCGGCGCCAGTAGCCAGCCATCACCTGGGGGCCGCGCACGGCGAGCTCGCCCGGGGCGCCAGCGGGCGCGGGCCGCCCCTCATCGTCCAGCAGCGCGATCTCGGTCGCGGGCACGGGGATGCCGATCGAGCCCTCCCGCGCCTTGCCGATCGGATTGCCCGTGACGACGGGCGAGGTTTCGGTCAGGCCATAGCCCTCGATGACATGTGTTCCCGTCATCTTCAGCCAGCGCTCCGCCACCGCGCCGTGCAGCGCCATGCCGCCGGCGAAAGAGGCCTTGAGATGCCTTGGCGGGGTTTCGGCGAACCAGAATTCGTTCATCAGCCCGTTGAACAGCGTGTTGACGCCGACGATCCAGGTGATCCGGTAATTCTCGAAGGCGCGCTTGAGGTTGGCGAGCGGCCTTGGGTTGGGGATCAGGATGTTGCGGTTGCCCAGCCAGAGGAAGCCCAGCAGGTTCAGCGTGAAGGCAAGGATGTGGTAGGTGGGGATGGCGGTCAGCACCACCTCCTCGCCCTTCTTCACGTGCCCTTCAATGAAGGTCATGGTCTGGGCCATGTTCATGACGATGTTGCCATGGGTCAGCATCGCGCCCTTGGACACGCCCGTGGTGCCGCCGGTGTATTGCAGGGCCGCCAGCGCGTCGCCGCCGATCGCCGCCGTGTAGCTCTCGACCGTGACGCCGCCGCCCTTGCGCCGGCCCTCGCCCGCCGCAAGCGCATCGGGCAGCCGGATATGCGGCACCTCGATGTCCGGAATCGTGCGGTCCCAATGGCGCTGGACGAGCCCGATCACGCCCTTGACGAGCGAAGGCATGAACTCGGGCACACGCGTGACGATGACGTTCGGGATGGCGAAATGCTTCATCGCCTCCGGCAGCTTGTCGGCGAACATGTCGACGATGACGATCGCCTTGGGCTCGGCGTCCGCGAACTGCCGGCCCATCTCCTCGGCGGTGTAGAGCGGGTTCACGTTGACCAAGACGCAGCCGGCCTTGAACACGCCGAAGGCGACGACCGGCACCGGCAGCGAGTTCGGCGCCTGCAGGGCCACACGGTCGCCGACCGACAGGCCCGCCACCTCGCGCAGGTAGACGGCGAAGGCGTCGGACATCCGGTCGATCTCGCTGAAGCTGAGATCGCCATACATGCCATTGGGCATCACGACGGTGTAGGCGGTGCGGTCGCCGTAGAGCCGCGCCGAGGCGCTGACCAGTTCAGCCGCGTTGCGGACGGGCGGCGCGTCGATCTCGGCGGGTGTGCCGGGGGGATAATATGCGAGCCAGGGCTTCGCCAGCGTGGCTTGCGACATGTTTGTGCCTCCCAGAAAGTCTTCTTCTTTGGACCCGGAACTAGGGCAGCGAAGAAGGCACGGCGAGATTACATAAAATTCATGTGAAATATCACCCATCCAGCGCCGTCATCCCGGCCTTGAGCCGGGATCGGACGGGGAGGCGCGATGACCGTCGTTGCGCGCGCAGGCTCAGGTGACATGGCCAGCCAGGGCGGCGCTCAGGGCGATCCCGGCCCGAGGCCGGGATGATGGGGGCGGGAATGGATGAGGGCGCTCGACGAGCGAGACTTCGCACGTCGATCCGCGCACCTCCATGTCCCCAAACCTCGGCTCACAGCCCGGCGCGCATCTGGCCCGGCTCCGCCACCGCGATGCCGACGGCGGTGTATTCGTTCAGCTTGTTGCGCAGGGTCCGGATCGAGATGCCGAGGATCTTCGCGGCGTGGGTGCGGTTGCCCAAGCAGTGGTCGAGCGTGTCGAGGATCAGGTCACGTTCGACATCCGCGACGGTGCGGCCGACCAGCGAGCGGGTGAGCGCCTCCGCCGTCGCCGCCGCGCGCTGCGCCACGTCGCCGACGCGCGCCCCGAGCGATTCCCCGTCCGGCGTCTGCAGCGCGCCGAGGCCGATCTCCATGCCCGACGCCAGCAGCGTCGCACGGTGGATGGTGTTCTCGAGCTCGCGAACATTGCCGCGCCACGGGTTGAGCGTGAGCGCGCGGCGCGCCTCGGCGTCGAGCGGCCTGACCGGCAGCCCGTTCAGCTCAGCGTACTTTCGGGCGAAATGGTCCGCCAGCACCAGCACGTCCTGCGGCCGTTCGCGCAGCGCCGGCATCTTCAGGTGCACGACGTTGAGCCGGTAGAGCAGATCCTCCCGGAACGTGCCCTTGCGCACCTCGTCGGCGAGGTTGCGGTTGGAGGTCGCGATGATGCGGATGTCGACCTTGACCGGAGCCGAGCCGCCGACGCGGTCGATCATCCGCTCCTGCAGCGCGCGCAGCAGCTTGGCCTGCAGGCGCACGTCCATCTCGGAGATTTCGTCGAGCAGCAGCGTGCCGCCACTCGCTTCCTCGAACTTGCCGATACGCCGAGCGACCGCGCCGGTGAAGGCGCCCTTCTCGTGGCCGAACAGCTCGCTTTCGAGCAGATTGTCGGGGATCGCGGCGCAGTTCACCGCCACCATCGGCCGGTCGCGCCGCGCCGACTTCTGGTGCAGGAAGCGCGCGATCACCTCCTTGCCGGTGCCGCTCTCGCCGGTGACGAGCACCGGCGCCTCCGAGCGCGCCACCTGCTCGGCGAGCTTGACCACGCGCTCCATCGCCGGGTCGCGCCAGACAAAGGTCTGGCTGTCGTTGGCGACGGCCTCCAGCACGGCCGCGATCAGCTCGGGGTCGGGCGGCAGCGGCACGTATTCCTTGGCGCCGGCCTGGATCGCGGCCACCGCGGCGCGCGCATCCGTGCCCATGCCGCAGGCCACGATCGGGGTGCGGATGCGCTCGGCCTCCAGCGCGTCGACGAGCGTGCGGATGGAGAGGGCGACGTC
>JAIXZF010000339.1 GCA_027489835.1 Hyphomicrobiales bacterium | reverse complement strand
GGGCAAAGCCATCTATCGGGTCCTCATTCGGCGGCCTGCCGGGTGCGGCCATCCGCCAGCGACTGGCATTCGGCCATCACGGCGGAGGCGCGCGCGATCGGGTTCGTCTGGTAATAGGCAGTGACCGGCGAGGCGAACGGCGCCTTGCCGGGCTTGCCGCCACGCGCCGCGAGCGTGCCGACGCCGGCGATGTCGCCGGCCGTGATGGCGCCGATCCGGGCGAAATGCGGATGCGCCGCATAGAGCGCCTTGCGCAGCTCGGCAGCTGAGTCGAAGGGCAGCGTCTGGCCGATCTGCGCCGACAGCGCGCGGATGATCGCCCAGTCTTCCTTGGCGTCGCCCGGCGGGAACACGGCGCGCGTGGTCATCTGCACGCGCCCTTCGGTGTTGACATAGGTGCCGTACTTCTCGGTGTAGGTCGCTCCCGGCAGGATCACGTCGGCGCGGTGCGCCCCGCGGTCGCCATGCGTGCCCTGGTAGATGACGAAGGCGCCAGCCGGAACCTCGACCTCGTCGACGCCGAGAAGATAGAGCACGTCCATCGCGCCGGGCTGGAGCATTGCGGCTGCGTCCTTGCCGCCTGGCCCCGGCACGAAGCCGAGATCGAGCGCGCCGACGCGCGAGGCCGCAGTGTGGAGCACGCCGAAGCCGTTCCAATCCTCGCGCACGGCGCCGATCTGGCTTGCGAATTGCGCCGCCATCGATAGCACGGCCGCGCCATCGGACCGGGCAAGAGCGCCCTGCCCCACGATCACCAGCGGCTTCTTGGCCTTGACGCTCTCATAGGTGCGGACGAGCTCGGCCAGAGAATCCGGACCTGCGCCGAGGTAATTGTAATCATAGGTGAGATCGGCCTTCTCGCCGATCACGCCGATGGTCACGCCACCCATGCGCCAGCGCTTCCGGATGCGGGTGTTGACCAGCGAAGCCTCGAGACGCGGATTGGTCCCGATCAGCAGGATCGCATCCGCCTCCTCGATCGCCGCGATGCCGCAGCCCAGCGTGTAGCCGGCGCGGCCGACCGACGGATCGAGCGCGGCGCCATCCGTGCGGGAATCGATGCTGGCGACCCCGAGCGAGGTCATCAGCGCCTTGAGCGCATACATTTCCTCGACGGCGGCGAGATCGCCCGCCAGTGCGCCGATGCGCTCGGCCGGAGCGGCCTTGAGCTTGCCCGCCACGACGGCGAGAGCCTCGGCCCAGCTCGCGGGCTGGAGCCGGCCATCCTTGCGGATATAGGGTCGGTCGAGCCGCTGGCTCTTGAGGCCATCCCAGATGAAGCGGGTCTTGTCGGAGATCCACTCCTCGTTCACCGCGTCGTTGGTGCGCGGCATGATGCGCATGACCTCGGTGCCGCGCGAGTCGACGCGGATGGCCGAGCCGACCGCGTCCATCACGTCGATGCTTTCGGTCTTGGCGAGCTCCCAGGGCCTTGCGTGGAAGGCGTAGGGCTTCGAGGTCAGCGCGCCGACCGGGCACAGATCGATCACGTTGCCCTGCAGCTCGGAGGTCATCGCCTGCTCGAGATAGGTGGTAATCTCCATGTCCTCGCCGCGGCCGATGGCGCCGAGGTCCGTGCCGCCGGCGACCTCGGTGGTGAAGCGAACGCAGCGCGTGCAGTGGATGCAGCGGTTCATCGCGGTCTTCACCAGCGGGCCGATATACTTCTCCTCGACCGCGCGCTTGTTCTCGGCGAAGCGGGAGCTGTCCACGCCATAGGCCATGGCCTGGTCCTGCAGGTCGCACTCGCCGCCCTGATCGCAGATCGGGCAATCGAGCGGGTGGTTGAGGAGCAGGAACTCCATCACGCCCTCGCGCGCCTTCTTCACCATGGGCGACTTGGTCATCACCACCGGCGGCTCGCCGTTCGGGCCGGGGCGCAGATCGCGCACGCCAATGGCGCAGCTCGCCTGGGGCTTGGGCGGGCCGCCCTTCACCTCGACGAGGCACATGCGACAATTGCCGGCGATGGACAGCCGCTCGTGGAAGCAGAAGCGCGGAATTTCCGCGCCCGCCGCCTCGCAGGCCTGCAGCACGGTGAAGTCCGCCGGAACGTCGACTTCGATGCCGTCGATGAGAAGTTTTGTCATTGGCTCTTGTCTCGAAACATACCGGTGTCATTCCCGGCCGTAGCGAAGCGAAGGGGAAGGGAATCCATCAGCTGGCACGACGTCTGGATCCCCTTCCCGGCCCTGCAGGCCGCCGGGGATGACATCCAGGCCAAAGATGTCGAACGCGGCATCGTCATCACTCCGCCGCCATCAGCTTGACCGGCTCGGAATGCGGGTTCGCGGCATACTGGTCGATGCGTTCCTCGATCTCGTGGCGGAAATGGGCGATCAGGCCCTGGATCGGCCAGGCCGCCGCGTCGCCCAGCGCGCAGATGGTGTGGCCCTCGATCTGCTTGGTCACGTCCAGCAGCATGTCGATCTCGCGCTTCTGCGCGCGGCCATCGGCCATGCGGTTGAGCACGCGCCACATCCAGCCCGTGCCTTCGCGGCAGGGCGTGCACTGGCCGCAGCTCTCATGCTTGTAGAAATAGCTGATGCGCGCGATCGAACGGACGAGGTCGGTCGACTTGTCCATGACGATGACCGCCGCCGTGCCGAGGCCCGAGCGCAGCTTGGAGAGCGAGTCGAACTCCATCGGCGTGTCGATGATCTGCGCCGCCGGCACCATGCGCACCGAGGAGCCGCCTGGAATGACGGCTTTCAGATTGTCCCAGCCGCCGCGCACGCCGCCGCAATGCTTGTCGATGAGCTCGCGGAAGGTGATGCCCATCGCCTCCTCGACATTGCATGGCTTGTTCACATGGCCGGAGACGCAGAACAGCTTTGTGCCGACATTGTTGGGGTTGCCGATCGAGGCGAACCAGCTCGCGCCGCGGCGCAGAATGGTGGGCGCCACCGCGATCGACTCGACGTTGTTCACCGTCGTGGGGCAGCCATAGAGGCCCACATTCGCCGGGAACGGGGGTTTCAGCCGGGGCATGCCCTTCTTGCCCTCGAGGCTTTCCAGCAGCGCAGTCTCCTCGCCGCAGATATAGGCGCCGGCGCCGTGATGGACATAAAGATCAAAAGGATAGCCGTGGACATTGTCCTTGCCGATCAGCTTTTCGGCATAGGCCTCGTCCACCGCGCGCTGCAGCGCCTCGCGCTCGCGGACATATTCGCCGCGAATGTAGATGTAGGCCGCGTGCGCGCCCATGGCGAAGCTCGCGATCAGGCAGCCCTCGACCAGCGTGTGCGGGTCGTTGCGCATGATCTCGCGATCCTTGCAGGTGCCGGGCTCGGATTCGTCGGCGTTGACCACGAGGTAATGCGGCCGGCCATCGTTCACCTTGGGCATGAAGGACCATTTCATGCCGGTGGGGAACCCTGCACCGCCACGGCCGCGCAGACCGGACTTCTTCATTTCGTCGATGACCCAATCGCGGCCCTGGTCGAGGATGAACTTCGTGCCGTCCCACTGGCCGCGGGCGCGCGCGCCCTTCAGCCCGGGGTCCTGCCGGCCATAGAGGTTGGTGAAGATGCGGTCCTTGTCAGCGAGCATGTCGGACTGTCCTCACTTGGTCGGCTTGTCGCCGAGGGCGGATTCGGGCCGCCAGCCGGTCGCGAGCTTCTTGGCCTGCCCGATCCAGCCATCGCGGCTGGCGCGGCCCTTGAATCCTTCGAGATGGGCATCCACCCAGGCCAGTTCCTTGTCGGTCCAGCCGGCGACCTGGTCGAAATGCCAAATGCCCATGCCGTGAAGCATGGCCTCGAGCTTGGGGCCGACGCCCCAGATCAGCTTGAGGTCGTCGCCTTTGCCCTGGCGCGGGCCGGCGAGCATGGCGGGCTTGTCGGCATCGCTCGGTGCTGCAGCCGACACGGGCGTGCTGGCCGAGGCGGCACCGACGGCGGGCGAGCTCGGTGCGGCAGCCCCGGTGACGGAGGCGACGCCACCCTTGTCGGCGGCCGAGCCCTTGATCGCGGCGCCACCGGCAGCCGGTGTATCCTGAGTGACATTGCTCGGCGAAGCAGCAGGCGCGGGGCGGCTGGGCGTCGGTGAGGCTGTCGCCGGGGCCGCTCCGGGCGCTGCCGATGCAGGGCCGGCACTCGCAGCCGCCGCCAGCTTCGCAGCCTCGGCTTCGGCGGCAGCCTTCTTTGCGGCCTCGCGCTCGGATGTGACGCGCTGCTGCCAGCCGCCGCGGCCGACGGCGGAGCCGTCATAGAGCGCGGCATCCTTCAGCGTCTCGCCGCCGCCTTCGGGCTCGGAGCAGGATCGGCCGATCTGCGAGCCGGTCTTCACCGGCTTGCCCGCGCGCAGATTGTCGAGGAGCGCGGCGAAATTCTCGGGCGTCAAATCCTCGTAGTAATCGTAGTTGATCTGCACCATCGGCGCGTTGCAGCAGGCGCCCAGGCACTCGACCTCGAGCCAAGAGAGCTTGCCATCGGCGGTCACCGTCGATTGCGGGCCGATGCGGTCCTCGCAGACCTTGATGATCTCGCGCGCGCCCTTGAGGTGGCACGGCACGGTGCCGCAGACCTGCACGAAGTGCTCGCCCACGGGCTGCAGGTTGAACATGGTGTAGAAGGTCGCGATCTCGAAGACGCGCATGTAGGGCATGCCGAGCTTGCGCCCGACCGTCTCGATCGCCTTCTGCGGCAGCCAGCCGCCGGCCTGCTCCTGCGCCATCCACAGCAGAGGGATCACGGCCGAGGCCTCACGGCCCTTCGGATATTTGGCGATCTGGCCATTGGCCCAATCGTCATTCGCCGCCGAGAAGGCGAATTCCTTGGGCTGGACGGCGTCTGGAGCCAGGCGACGGACGGACATTCACTTCACCTCAGGAACGCGACAGCGAGTAGGCGCCCGCCGCCAGCACGAAACATGCGACGCCGGCGAGCGCATGCGGCCAGACCCAGCCGCCGGCCTTGCCGACATAATGGTAGTCCAGAAAGCCCATCAGCCCGCCGATAGCGAGCACGACGGCTAAGGCGCGCCACTCGCCGATGGCCATGAGCCCCAGCAGCATGAACGCCATGGCGAGATAGCGCCCCGCGAAGACCTGCACGAGCGAGGCTTTGGTATGGGCCAGCATCGCCAGCGCCGGCTCGCCGCGCTTGAGCATCAGCACGCCGCACATCGCGAGGAACCCCGCGGCGGCGACGATGACGGCGCTGAGGGCGGCAGCGAGGCTCAACGGTCCACCTCGCCGAAAACGATATCGAGCGAGCCGAGGATGGCGCTGACATCGGCCAGCATGTGCTTGCGGCACATGAAGTCCATCGCCTGGAGATGGGCGAAGCCCGGCGCGCGCAGCTTGCAGCGATAGGGCTTGTTGGTGCCGTCCGAGACGAGATAGACGCCGAACTCGCCCTTCGGCGCCTCGACGGCTGCATAGACCTCGCCGGCCGGCACCTTGTAGCCCTCGGTGTAGAGCTTGAAGTGGTGAATGAGCGCCTCCATTGAGCGCTTCATCTCGCCGCGGCGGGGCGGCACGACCTTGCCGTCGGTCGACGAGACCGGGCCGTCGCCCGAGGACGACATCAGCAGGTTGCAGCACTGCTTCATGATGCGGACGGACTGGCGCATCTCCTCCATGCGGAGGCAATAGCGGTCGTAACAATCGCCGTTCTTGCCGATGGGGATGTCGAAGTCCATTTCCTCGTAGCACTCATAGGGCTGGCTCTTGCGCAGATCCCAGGGCGCGCCCGAGCCCCGCACCATCACGCCCGAGAAGCCCCATTTCCAGCATGTCTCGAGGTCGACCACGCCGATGTCGACGTTGCGCTGCTTGAAGATGCGGTTCTCGGTGAGCAAATCCTCGAGATCGTCACAGACCTTGAGGAAGGGGTCGCACCAGTCGGCGATATCGGAGACCAGTTTGTTCGGCAGGTCGCGGTGGACGCCGCCCGGCCGGAAATAGGCCGCGTGCATGCGCGCGCCGGAGGCCCGCTCGTAGAACACCATCAGCTTCTCGCGCTCCTCGAAGCCCCAGAGCGGCGGCGTCAGGGCGCCAACGTCCATCGCCTGCGTGGTGACGTTGAGCAGATGCGAGAGGATGCGGCCGATCTCGGAATAGAGCACGCGGATCAACTGGCCGCGGCGGGGCACCGAGATTTCGGCCAGCCGCTCCACGGCCAGGCACCAAGCATGCTCCTGGTTCATCGGCGCGACATAGTCGAGCCGGTCGAAATAGGGCAGCGCCTGCAAGTAGGTCTTGGCCTCGATCAGCTTCTCGGTGCCGCGATGAAGCAGCCCGATGTGCGGGTCGACGCGCTCGACGATTTCGCCGTCCAGTTCCAGCACGAGGCGCAGCACGCCATGCGCCGCCGGATGCTGCGGGCCGAAGTTGATCGAGAAATTGCGGATACTGTGTTCGGTCATCGCTTTGTAATCCTTGATTGTTCAGCTGGCCGCCACAGCGACTCCTCACCAAAGGCGCGTTTCGAGGAGACTACCGCATAGAAAAAGGCTGACATTACAAAAACAAACCCAACAACAAACCAACTCGAGCTAACGTTCAAATATATCCAAAACACGACCAAACAACAGACAAGCAAGAAAGCGGGAACCCCGATAGACCTGCCGCAAAAGTATATCATGATGTATCCCAGCCAACGGATACATCCAAAAGCGACAAAGGCTAACAGTACCGCAGCAACCGCCATTATTTGAACCTAAATCTTCGCCTTTTCATCGCCCGGCAGCACGTAGTCCGTGCCTTCCCAGGGCGAGAGGAAATCAAAGTTCCTGAATTCCTGAACCAACTTCACCGGCTCGTAGACGACGCGCTTCTGGGCGTCGTCGTAGCGGACCTCGACGAAGCCGGTGAGCGGGAAATCCTTGCGCAGCGGATGCCCCTCGAAGCCGTAGTCCGTGAGGATCCGGCGCAGATCGGGATGGCCAGTGAAGAGGATGCCGTAAAAGTCGTAGGCTTCGCGCTCGAACCAGTTGGCCGCGGGAAACACGTCGATAATCGAGGGAACCGGAGTCATCTCATCGGTTTCGACCTTGACTCTCACGCGCTGGTTCAGCCGCGGCGAAAGCAGGTGATAGACGACGTCGAAGCGCCGGTCGCGCGCCGGGTAGTCGACGCCGCACAGATCGGTGAAGTTCACGAAGAGGCATTTCGGATCGTCATGCAGAAAGCGCACCGCGTCGACGATGCGCTCGCTCGCGACGGTGACGCTCAATTCGCCGAAGGACACCGAATGAGCGACATGGCCGGGCAGCGCCTCGGCCAGATAGGCTCCGAGCGCGGCCGGCTCGAGGGCCTGGGCCGATGCAGGCACGCCTTGCGGCGTGCCTGGCTGGATCGTGTTGACGTCAGACATGAACGCCTCCCGCGGAGGCGCGACGCGTCCTCAGCGCATGAAGAACCAGAGCAGGATGATGACCGGAATCGGAATTCCGAGCATCCAGAGAGCGATCGACCGCATGGGGGGTGTCCTTGCTGTTGGAAACAGCAGGAACAAGCGGTGAAGCTGGACAAGGTTCCGGTAGGCCGAATCCCATCTGCGTCACCGCTCGATCGTCCCCGTGCGGCGTATCTTCTTCTGCAGCATCAGCACGCCGTACAGCAGAGCTTCAGCCGTGGGCGGGCAGCCCGGCACGTAGATATCGACCGGCACGACGCGGTCGCAGCCGCGCACCACTGCGTAGCTGTAGTGATAATAGCCGCCGCCATTGGCGCATGAGCCCATCGAGATGACGTAGCGCGGCTCCGGCATCTGGTCGTAGACCTTGCGCAGGGCCGGCGCCATCTTGTTGGTCAGCGTGCCGGCGACGATCATCACGTCAGACTGGCGCGGGCTGGCGCGCGGCGCGAAGCCGAAGCGCTCGGCGTCGTAACGCGGCATCGACATCTGCATCATTTCGACCGCGCAGCAGGCGAGGCCGAAGGTCATCCACATCAGCGAACCGGTGCGGGCCCAATTGATGAGCTCGTCCGTCGAGGTGACGAGGAAGCCCTTGTCGGCCAGCTCGGCATTGACGTCGACGAAGAAGGGATCGTTCGAGCCCACCGGCTTGCCGGTGTTGGGATCGATGATGCCTTTCGGGGCGGGGGATACGAGCGTGTTCATCGGCATGACATCGCGGGCGCAGGACTCAATCCCACTCCAGCGCTCCCTTCTTCCACTCGTAGACGAAGCCGACCGTGAGGACCGCGAGGAAACTCATCATCGACCAGAAACCAAACCAGCCCAGCTCACCGAAGGCCACGGCCCAGGGGAACAGGAACGCCACCTCCAGGTCGAAGATGATGAACAGGATGGCGACGAGGTAGAAGCGCACGTCGAACTTCATGCGCGCGTCGTCGAAGGCGTTGAAGCCGCATTCGTAGGCCGAAAGCTTCTCGGCGTCGGGGCTCGAATAGGCCACCACAAAGGGGGCGACCAGCAGGGCGATGCCGATCACGAGCGAGATGCCGATGAAAATGACCAAAGGCAGATAGTCGGCGAGGACGCCTGTCACCATGATCTTCACCCAAATCGTTATGCGAAAAAGCCGATCAAGACTTTCTGCCCCAGGGCTTCTTGTCGAGCCCCTCGCCGCCGCCGTGCCCTGAATCGGAGATTCAATCGTCGACCGGTCGGCCTTTTCTGCGGGATAGCCCACGCGATGGGCCTTCGCAAGTGCACCAATGGACGCAAAGCCGCGATAGTGACGACCGCTTCACGACGCTATATACGGTCGCGACCTTCGCATTTGCAGACCCGCGCTGTGGAAATCGGTCCCCTTGATGCCAGACGGCCGCCCGTCCACCCGCCGCGCCCTCTCCATCGTGCTGTGCGCCGCCTTCGCGGCATGGCTTCCGGCGCGGTCCGTGCGGGCTCAGGACGGCTCGCGCAGCGTGGTGGCGCCCGTCCCTCCGGCCAGGCCCTTCGACCTGTTCCTGCCCGGCGGCGCGGCCGACCGCATGCCGGCGCCCTCTCCCGGCGCACCGGCCGAAGCGGCCGCCCCTGCACAGCCCGATGGCGGGGCGCAGCCTCAGGGCCGCCCGGTTTCGGATGCTCCGCTGCCGCCGCGACGGCCTGACGCCCCCGCGCCGATCTCCAACCCGGCGGACGAGGAGGAGGAGCCGGATGCCGGCTGGCCGCGCCGCACGGAAGGCCAGCGCTCCGCTCCGTTCGAGCCGCGCATCACGCCCCCCGACGACGTGATCGCCAACGGCATCAGCACCGATCCGGGAACCTCGATCGCCTGCCTGCCAGCCGAGCTCAAGCGGGTGCTCGACGCGATCGTCAAGGAATACGGCGCGGTCCGCGTCACCTCGACATGGCGGCCGGCCTGGCGGGCGCGGCGCAACTCGTTCCACCGCCGCTGCCAGGCCATGGACATGCGCGTGCCGGGCCACAGCCCGCGCGAGGTCCTGACCTTCGTCAAGACGCTGCCCGAGACCGGCGGGCACAAGGTCTACTGGAACGGGCTCGTGCACGTCGACACCGGACCCTGGCGCACCTGGTGAGCCAAATCGCCGGCGCGGGGCAAACCCTGCTTGACAGGCCAGATGCCCTCGCCTATCCCGCCCTCACCGCTCGGGCAGCCCTGCCCGATTGCCCATGCGCGGGCGTAGCTCAGTTGGTTAGAGTGCCGGCCTGTCACGCCGGAGGTCGCGGGTTCGAGCCCCGTCGCCCGCGCCATTTCCTTCGCGATCGACAGCATGCGAGCCTCGCGCCGGAAACCGTCCGGGGCGCCGGCATGCGCTTGTCCCGATCCGTTCCGACGCCGCTGATCCAGATCAAGCCGCCGCCTGCGAAGGCTGCGATTCTGGTCCCGCTTCGCCAAGCAACGAAGGAGGAGGCCATGACCGCCGCCCGGCACCTGCGGAAGATCACCTTGCACCTGGCCCGGACAAAGGCGTTCCCGGACGGATCGGCCCGGCACGGATACGAGTTCGTCGCGCCGCTCGATCCGGACGGGCGCATCGACGCCGCCGAGTGGGCGCGAAGCCGCAATGCCTGCGTCGTGCGCTGCTTCTGGGCCGACGAGCCGCCTCAGCGCGGGCAACTCGTCCACCGCGCCGGCGGCGCGAATGGGGCCACATGGCGCTTTGACTACGATGCACGGTCCGACGAGGACGACGAGGCCGGCTATCGCTTCGCCGACCATCGCTTCGTGCCCGGTGAATACGTCTCGATCCAGGATGCCGAAGGCGAGCTCCACACCTTCCGCGTGGTCTCGACCGCTCCGGCCTGAGCCGCTCCGCAAGGGCCTATCGTCGGGCGCAAGGCTGCGCCAGAGTGCGGCCCGGAGCCGAAGGCCGGCGGCAGGGAAGCGGCACGGATGGACGATGACAGCGACGACGAAGCCGGGCTTGCGCCGCGCCCGCTGCTGACGGTGGCGGAGATGGCCGCGGTCGACCGCGCCGCCGCAGCGGACAGGCTCGCGCCCGTGGCGCTGATGCAGTCGGCGGGACGCGCGGTCGCGGATGCGGCGACCGCGATGGCGCCGGTGGGACGGCGTGTCGCCATCCTGTGCGGGCCGGGCGGCAATGGCGGGGACGGCTACGTGGCGGCCCGTCTGCTGGCCGAGCGCGGATACCGCCCGCACGTCTTCACGTCAGGCGTTCCGGCCCCGGGAAGTCCCGCGGCCTACCACGCGGCGCTGTGGCAGGGCGAGCGCTCGGTGATCGAGGATTTCGGCGCCACCGGCTTCCACCTCGCCATCGATGCGCTCTACGGCGCAGGTCTGTCGCGGCCCCTCGGCGGCGAGGACCGCGCGGCCGCCTCGGCGCTGGCGAGCGGCGGCATGCCGGTGCTGGCTGTGGACATCCCCAGCGGCATCCAGGGCGACAGCGGGCAGGACCTTGGCGGCGCCGTGAAGGCCGAGAGGACCGTGACCTTCTTCCACCCGAAGCCGGGGCATTGGCTCTGGCCGGGCCGAGGCCATTGCGGCCAGCTCGTCATGGCGGACATCGGCCTCAAGCCGCGCCATTTGGAAGCAGCCGCGAAGCCGGCGATCTTCGAGAACACGCCGGGCCTCTGGGGTCCAGCCTGCCCGACGCACAGGCGCGACGGGCACAAATACGACCGGGGACATTGCCTGGTGCTCAGCGGCGGCGAGTTCCAGACGGGCGCCGCCCGGCTTGCGGCTATGGCGGCGCTCAACGCAGGCGCCGGCGCCGTCACCCTGGCAGGCACGCCCGCCGCGCTGCGGGTGCATGCGGCGCATGTCAGCGCCATCATGCTCAGGCCGCTCGACGACATGGCTTCCTTCACCGCTCTGGCGTCGTCAGAACGATTCTCGGCGCTGGTGATCGGCCCGGCCGGCGGGACCGGCAAGGCGCTGCGGCAGGTCGCGCTCGACGCGGCGGGCTCCGGCATCCCGACCGTGCTCGACGCAGACGCGCTCACCTCGCTCACGGGCGAGCCCGCGGCGCTGGCGGCGCGGCCCGACGGAGCGGCGCTGGTGCTGACGCCGCATGCCGGCGAGTTCGCGCGCCTGTTCGGCTCGCTCGAGGGAGATGGAACCTATGCCGGCCTGCCGGCGAATGCGCGCGCATCCAAGGTCGAGATGGCCCGTGCCGCGGCGCGCATCGCGCGGGCCGTCATCGTGTTCAAGGGCGTCGACACCATCATCGCATCGCCCGACGGACGCGCCGCGATCAACACCAATGCCGGTCCCGAACTCGCGACGGCCGGGTCCGGCGACGTCCTCGCGGGGCTGATCGGCGCCCATCTCGCCCAAGGCATGCTGCCCTTCGAGGCCGCGGCCGCGGGCGTGTGGCTGCACGGGGCGTGCGGCGCGCTCTATGGACAAGGGCTGACGGCGGAGCGGCTGGTGGCCGCGGTCCGGCCGCTTGGCGCCTTCATCCCGGCGCGAGTTCGAGGCTGACGGCCTTGGCATCGTCGCCCGGCTCGCCCGGCGTGATCCTGAAGCCGAGTTCGGCGCACATCCTGAGCATGCGGATGTTCTCGCTCATCACCGAACCCTGAATGGTCCGGTAGCCTTCCGCCCGGGCGAAGCCGAGGATGCGGCGCATCAGGTCACGTCCAAGGCCGCGCCCGTGCCAGTCGGTTCGGGTGATGATCGCATATTCCGCCGTCTCGTGATTGGCGTCTCCGTGCAGCCTGACGACGCCGACGATCTCCTGCGATCCGGGCTCGACCGCCACAAGGGCCATCTCGCGGGCGTAATCGAGCTGGGTCAGCCGCGCGATCGTGGCCCGGTTCAGCGAGCGCGCCGTGGTGAAGAAGCGCATGCGCAGATCCTCGGGATCGCAGGCTTCAAGCATCCGGCGCAGGGCCAGTTCATCATCGGGCCGCATCGGCCGGACGTG
>JAIXZF010000053.1 GCA_027489835.1 Hyphomicrobiales bacterium | reverse complement strand
CTCTGGCCGCTGCTGATCACCACCAAGGATTCGATGCAGACCATCGTCATCGGCATCAAGAAAATGATCGTCACGGCCGACGCCCTCACCGAATGGCAGCTCGCCATGGCGACGGCCGTGCTCGCGATGCTGCCGCCCGTGGCGGTCGTCGTCCTGATGCAGCGGCTCTTCGTCAAGGGCCTGGTGGATCAGGAAAAGTGAACGCTCATGGCTGAAGTCACCATCTCGAACGTCCGCAAGGTCTATCCCGGCAATGTCGAGGCCGTGAAGGGCGTGTCCTTCGACATTCCCGATGGCGGCTTCTGCGTGCTGGTCGGCCCCTCGGGCTGTGGCAAGTCCACGCTGCTGCGCATGGTGGCGGGGCTCGAGACCATCACATCGGGCGAATGCCGCATCGGCAAACGCGTGGTCAACGATATCGAGCCGGCCGACCGCGACATCGCGATGGTGTTCCAGAACTACGCGCTCTATCCGCATATGAGCGTGTACGACAACATGGCCTATGGCCTGCGCAACCGGGGCACGCCGAAGGACGAGATCGAGCGGCGCGTGCAGGAAGCGGCGAAGATCCTCGCCATCGAGGGCTTCCTCGAGCGTCGGCCGCGCCAGCTTTCGGGCGGCCAGCGCCAGCGCGTCGCGATGGGCCGCGCCATCGTCAGGAAACCACAGGTCTTCCTGTTCGACGAGCCGCTCTCCAACCTCGACGCCAAGCTGCGCGTGCAGATGCGCGTGGAGATCAAGAAGCTCCAGCGCGCGCTGGGCGTGACCTCGATCTACGTCACCCATGACCAGGTCGAGGCGATGACGCTTTCGGACAAGCTCGTGGTGATGAATGGCGGGCGCATCGAGCAGATGGGCGTGCCGAGCGATGTCTACCGCAAGCCCGCCTCGAAGTTCGTGGCGACCTTCATCGGCTCGCCGCCGATGAACATCGCGCAGGGCGTGGTGCGCGGGCCGGGCGCGGTGGCGCTCGGCGATGTCGTCATCCCGGTCGAGGACATGGCGGCCGACCTCAAGCCTGGCGACGCCGTCGAGGTCGGGCTCAGGCCCGAGGACCTCGCGGTCGGACCCGGCGGCACGCTCGACATGCGGGTCGACTTCATCGAGGAGCTCGGCGCCACGCAACTCTTCCACGGCGTGCTCGGCAGCGCGGCGCTGGTGATCCAGGCGGCGACCGGCCTCGTGCCGTCGGATTCGCAGACGCTGAAGCTCTCGATCGATGCTGCCAAGGTGCATCTGTTCGACGTCGCCACGGGCATGCGCCGGGGCCGCTGAGGCTCAGGCGAGGTCGCCATAGGCGATGAAGGGGACGAGCGCGCCGGGCGCGAGCTCGCGCATGTCCTCCGCCAGCTCCAGCAGCCCGTCCGTCTCGGTGAGCGAACTCAGCACGCCGGCCCCGTCGCGCGGGTGCTTGGCTGCCTCGAACAGGCCGTCTGAGCCTTGCGTGAGGCTGACCCTGACATACTCGCGGCGGCCCGCCTTCTTGCGGTAGGCGAAGGTGGAGCGCACCCTGATGCGGCGCGGCTCGCTCCAGGCCTCGCCCGCCAGCCGGGCGAGCAGCAGCCTCACCACGAAGGCGAAGGTGACGTAGGCCGCCACGGGATTGCCCGGCAGGCCGGCGAAGGCGGCGCCGTCGATGACGCCCATGGCCACGGGTCGGCCCGGCTTGATGGCGATGCGCCAGGAGACGAGCGTGCCGACGCTCTCGACCGCCGGCTTGACGTGGTCCTCCTCGCCGGTCGAGACGCCGCCGGAGGTGAGGATGAGGTCGCAGATGGCGGCTGCTTCGCGCAGCCGGGCGGCGAGCTCGTCGCGCCGGTCCCGGATGATGCCGAGATCGACCGGCACGGCGCCCGCCCGCGTTACCAGCGCCATCAGCATGGCGCGGTTGGAATCGTGGATCGCGCTCGGCCCCAGCGTGGCGCCGGCCTCGGCCAGCTCATCCCCGGTGGAGAACACGCCGACCTTGAGCTGGCGCCTGACAGGCAGCTCCGTGCAGCCCAGCGCCGCGGCCATGGCCAGATCCTGCGGGCGCAGGCGGCGGCCGGCCGGCAGCGCGAGAGAGCCTTTCGCCACATCCTCGCCGGCCGGGCGCATGTTGGCGCCGCGCCTGAGACCTGCCGGCAGCCTGACCATGCCGCCTTCGAGCGCGACATCCTCCTGCATGAAGACGGTGTCGGCGCCGGCCGGCATTGGCGCGCCGGTGAAGATGCGCGTCGCGGTGCCCGCCGCGTGGCCTGCCGCCGAGCCTCCGGCCGCGATGCGTCCCGCCAGCGGCAGGATGGTGTCCGCGCCGGCCGCCAGATCGTCATGGCGCACGGCGTAGCCGTCGACGGCGGAGTTGTCGAAGGGCGGCAGCGGGATGGGCGCGACGCGATCGGCGGCCAGCACGCGGCCCAGCGCCGAGGCAAGCGGCACGGAAGCGGCCTCGTCGACGGGCGCGATGCGGGACGCCATCAGCCTCGCCGCTTCCTCGACGGTCATCAGCGGGCTGCCGAAGGCGAAGCAGTCATCGGTGAGTTGGGCCATGGGCTCAGGGCTCGCGCGTCAGCGTGTCCAGAACCTTGTCCAAGGGCTCGGCGAAGGCAAGGGCCAGATCGGCGACGGCCTCGAGATCGTCGATCGAGGCGACGGGGCGTCCTGCCTCGGGGAAGCGCGCATCGCTGGCGATGGCGCGGATCGACGGATCGCCCGGATGCAGCGGGGGCTTGCCGTTGGCGAGCCGGTGCACCTCGATCTTGGGGTGGAGCTCGCGCTTGAAGCCTTCGACGATGACGAGGTCGACGGGGGACAAGCGTGCCAGCAGGTTGGCGAGGGTCGGCTCGTCCGCGCCGCGCAACTCATGCATCAGCGCCCAGCGGCGGCCCGACGAGACCAGCACCTCGGTGGCGCCGGCCTGACGGTGAGAGTGGGAATCCTTGCCCGGCACGTCGACATCGAAAGCATGATGGGCGTGCTTGAGGGTGGAGACCGTCAATCCCCGGCCGACCAGCAGCGGCAGCAGACGCGTCAGCAGCGTCGTCTTGCCCGCGCCGCTCCAGCCGGCGAAACCGATGACGCGGGGGACGGGGCGGGACATGGCGCGGCTCGAAAAAAGAACGGGCTCACGAAAAGGCCGGGCGCTCGCGCGCCCGGCCCGATGGCTAAAGCTTGAAGAGCGGCTTACTCGGCCGCCTGAAGGCGGGCAGCTGCCGGCATCACGCCCTTCTTCATCTCGTCCTCGACCCAGAGCGCGTGATGCTCCTTGGCCCAGTTGAGGTCGACCTCGCCCGAACCCATCGCGTCGAACGCGCCTTCCATGCCGATCGACCCGATGTAGGCGTGAGCCAGCATGGCGCCGATCAGGACCATGCCGACGACGCCGTGGACGATGTTCCAGAACTGGAGGTTGAGCACGCCGCCGGCGGTATAGGGGAAGAGCAGGTACCAGCCCGAGAGCGACAGGGCCGCGCCGCCCAGGATGACGGACCAGAACACCATCTTCTGGCCGGCGTTGAAGCGCTTGGCCTTGGGATGGCCTTTACCGATCAGGCCGCCGCCCTGCATGAACCAGTCGATGTCGAGCTTGCTCGGGATGTTGTCCTTCACCCAGATCAGGAACATCAGGGCGAGGCCGATCATGAAGGGGAAGGCGAGGTAGTTGTGCGCGTATTTGCCGAGCTGCGTCATCGCCGCGAAGGTCGCTTCGCCGAAGATCGGGATCAGCAGCGCCTTGCCGAAGGTGATGTTGAGGCCGGTGAGGGCAAGGACGATGAAGCAGCCCGCCGTGGTCCAGTGGACGAAGCGGTCGAAAGCGCCGAAGCGGGTGATGGTCTGGTTCGAGCGGCCGGTGCTGATCGCGATGCGCCCGCGTGTCGCATAGAAGATGACCAGCAGCGCCAGCATGCCGAGCACGGCGACCGCGCCGACGAGGTGCATGGTGCCCTGGTGGAACTCGCGCCATTCGCGGCCGGCAGGGCGGATGAGCGTCGAGGCCTTCTGGTCGGGGATCGAAATGCGGCCGCCGATCTCGGCCGCCGAGCCGGGCTTGAGCGCGTTGAGCAGTTGCTCCTCGCGCACCGAGCTCGCGGTCGGGTTGACCGGGGCCTGGGCCGAGGCGGGGGCGACGAGGCCCAGAGCGAGCACGAAGCCGAAGACGCCGAACAGGCTGCGAATGGACTGCGACAGGCGCATGTTGTCCCTCCAGATTATGTTATTTGAGGAGCGTGGATGGCCGCCAGCCGAAGCTGGCGGCCTGATCCGGCGTCAGATCGCGATGGTTTCCTTGTAGGCCGTCTTCCAGCCCCAGGCGCCCGAACCATAGCCGCGCTTGACCACGCGCTCCTTGTAGATCTTGGCGATGATATCGCCATCGCCGGCGAGCAGCGCCTTGGTCGAGCACATCTCGGCGCAGAGCGGCAGCTTGCCCTCGGCCAGACGGTTCGAACCGTACTTCTGGAACTCGGCCGGGGAGAGGTCGGCCTCGGGGCCGCCGGCGCAGAAGGTGCACTTGTCCATCTTGCCGCGCGAGCCGAAGTTGCCGACCTTCGGATACTGCGGCGCGCCGAAGGGGCAGGCGTAGAAGCAGTAGCCGCAGCCGATGCACAAATCCTTCGAGTGCAGCACCACCTTGTCGACGGTGGTGTAGAAGCAATCGACCGGGCAGACGGCGGCGCAGGGCGCATCCGTGCAGTGCATGCAGGCCATCGAGATCGAGCGCTCGCCGGGCTTGCCGTCATTGATGGTGACGACGCGGCGGCGGTTGATGCCCCACGGCACCTCGTTCTCGTTCTTGCAGGCGGTGACGCAGGCGTTGCACTCGATGCAGCGGTCCGCGTCGCAGAGAAATTTCATGCGAGCCATAATTCAGTTCCTCCCTCAGGCCGCAGCGATCTGGACGAGCGTGACCTTGCCTTCGTGCATGCCCGTGACCGGGTCATAGCCGTAGGTCGTGACCGTGTTGACGCTTTCGCCCAGCACGATCGGGTCAGTCCCCTTCGGATAGTTGGCGCGCTGGTCGACGCCCTGGAGCCAGCCGCCGAAGTGGAAGGGCATGAAGGCCACGCCCTTGCCCACGCGTTCGGTGACCAGCGCCTTGACGCGCGCCTTCGAGTTGTTCTCAGGGCCGGAGACCCAGACGAACTGGCCGTCCTTGATGTTGCGGGCGCTCGCATCCGCCGGGTTGATCTCGACGAACATGTCCTGCTGCAACTCGGCCAGCCACTTGTTGGAGCGGGTTTCCTCGCCGCCGCCCTCGTACTCGACCAGACGGCCGGAGGTGAGGATGATCGGGAAGGCCTTCGCCACGCCCTTCTCGATCGCCGCCTTCTGGAAGGTGGTGTGGAGGTTGGGGATGCGCAGGGTCCGCTCGTCGGGACGGGCCGGCCATTTCGCGACGAGGTCGGGCCTCGGCGTGTAGATCGGCTCGCGATGGGTCGGCACGGGGTCGGGGATGTTCCACGCCTCGGCGCGGGCCTTGCCGTTGCCGAAGGGGATGCAGCCATGGGCCAGCGCGACGCGCTGGATGCCGCCCGAAAGATCGTTCGCCCAGCTCACCGCATCGGGCGCGTTGCCGCCGATCCAGGCGATGGTGGCGGCCTCGGCCGGGGTCAGGTCCTTGTCCCAGCCCAGGCGCTTGAGCATGCCGAAGGTGAATTCGGGGTAGCCGTCGCGGATCTCCGAGCCCTTGGGGAAGGAGCCTTCGGCCAGCAGGGTGACGGTGCGCTTGGCGCCGCCCGGCAGCGTCTCCTCGCGCTCGACGCCGAAGCGCGGGCGGAAGGCGCCGCCGCCGTTCATCGGCTCGAGCGAGGTGTCGTAGAGGATGTGCGTGCCGGGATGCTTCATTTCCGGCGTGCCCCAGCACGGCCAAGGCAGGCCGTAGAAGTCGTTCTCGACCGGCGAGCCCTTGGCGCCGCGGAGCGTCACGACGTCGAACTTGTCCTGGTTCGCCATGTGCAGCTTGATGCGCTCCGGCGACTGGCCGGTGTAGCCGGTGGACCAGCCGCCGCGGTTGATCTCGCGCAGGACCGATTCGGGCTCCGGCTCCATGCCGAACTTGCCGCGGACCATCCTGATGTTCTTGAACATGTCGGAGGCGAAGCCGAGCTTCTCCGCGAGCTTGTAGATCACCCAGTAATCGTTGGCCGATTCGAAGATCGGATCGACGACCTTTTCGCCCCACTGGATCGAGCGGTTCGAGCAGGTGCGCGAGCCCGAGCACTCGAACTGCGTGGCGATCGGCAGCAGGTAGGTGCCGTTCTTGCGCTGGGCGAGCGAGACGAAGTTGGTCGGGTGCGGGTCGGCGACGACGAGCAGCTCGAGCTTCTCGATGCCCTTCACGGCGTCGGGGATGCGCGGGATGGTGTTGCCGCCATGGCCGAAGACGATCATCGCCTTCAGGTTGTCGCGCTGGTCGACCTGCTCGCTCGGCATCGTCGCGGCGTCGAACCAGCGGGTCGAGGTGTGGCCCGAGGTCTCCATGTTGGCCTTGCGGGTGCGGGCCGGACGGCCGCCCTTGGCCGGAACCTCGTCGAAGCGGGCCTGCAGCGCGTCGTAGGACACGTCCCAGACGCGGGCCCAGTGGCGCCAGGCGCCCTCGACCAGGCCGTAATAGAGCGGCAGGTTGCCGACATCGAGGCCCATGTCGGTCGCGCCCTGCACGTTGCAGTGGCCGCGGAAGATGTTGGCGCCGTTGCCGGCCGAGCCGACATTGCCCGTGGCCAGCAGGAGGTTGCAGATGGCGCGGACGTTGGCGGTGCCGACCGTGTGCTGGGTCACGCCCATGCACCAGATGAAGGTGGCGGGCTTGACCTTGGCGAAGGTCTCGGCGGCGCGCTTGAGCTGCGCCTCCGGCACGCCGGTGATGTCCTCGACGGTCTTGGGGTCGTACTTCTCGACCTCGCGCAGGACGGCCTCCATGCCGTAGACGCGCGACTTGATGAAGTCCTTGTCCTCCCAGCCATTCTTGAAGATGTGCCACATCATGCCCCAGATCACCGCGATGTCGGTGCCGGAGCGGATGCGGACATATTCGGTGGCGTGGGCCGCCGTGCGCGTCATGCGCGGGTCGAAGACGATGACGTTGGCGCGGTTGATCTCCTTGCCGGAGAGCACGTGCTGCATCGAGACGGGATGCGCCTCGGCCGCGTTCGAGCCCATGACCAGGATCGTCTTGGAATTGCGGATGTCGTTGTAGGAGTTGGTCTGAGCGCCGTAGCCCCAGGTGTTGGCGACGCCGGCCACCGTGGTCGAGTGGCAGATGCGGGCCTGGTGGTCGACGTTGTTCGTGCCCCAGAAGGCGGCGAACTTGCGGAACAGGTAGGCGCCCTCGTTCGAGAACTTGGCCGAGCCGAGCAGGTAGGCGGAGTCGGCGCCGGACTTCTGGCGGATCTCCATCATCTTGTCGCCGATCTCGGAGATCGCCTGCTCCCAGGAGATGCGGGTCCAGGCGCCGTCGACGAGCTTCATCGGGTACTTGATGCGGCGGTCGCCATGGACGAGCTCGCGCACCGAGGCGCCCTTGGCGCAGTGGGTGCCGCGATTGATCGGCGAATCCCAGGCCGGCTCCTGGCCGACCCAGACGCCGTTGGCGACCTCGGCCTTGACCGTGCAGCCGACCGAGCAGTGCGTGCAGATGTTGGTGACGACCTTGGTGCCGGTCGCCGGGCCCATACCCGCGGCCTCGGCCTTGCGGACGGCGCCGATCTGGATCGTGCCGGCGAGGGCGGCGCCGCCGGCCACGAGGCCGGAGCGACGCAGGAAGGAGCGGCGGTCCATGACGCCGGAGGACAGCCCGCCGAGGGCCGCCTGCAGCTTGCCGCGCGCGGCGTCGGAGCTCTTGCGCTTGATCAACATTCGGGTCGCTCCTCAGTAGCCGTTGGTGCGGTAGAAGGCCTTGACGTGGTCCGTCTCGCGATAGCGGCCCTTCGTCTCTTCCTTGCCGGGATCATAGGCCTCGGCGGGCGTCACCAGCCCCGGGGCCACGGAGGCCGCGGCGGCGGCGCCGCCCAGGCTGACCACCTTGATGAAGCCGCGCCGATCGAGCGCCTCTTTGGTCTTTTTTCCAGACATGATGACTGTCCTCCCAAGCTTCCTGATCGTCACGCGGCGAGCGCCATGGCGCTGGCCTCGATGTCCATGAAAACGCGGCCGAGCATGCCGACCGCGCGATAGAATTCGGATGTCTGCGACGTCTCCAGATCGACGAAGAGACGCGAGGCCCAGGGCCTCAGATGCCGGTCGAAGAAGACGCGGTCGTCGAGGCCGTCGGCGGCGAAATCGCCCATCACCAGGCCGCGCATCACGTCGAAGAGGATGGAGAGGTGATCCTCGGGCTCGCCGACCCGCTCCTCGCGGGCGAGGCCAAGCCGCTCCATGTCGCGGCGCACCTCGGCCAGCGGGCGCTCATGCAGGAAGCCGGTGCGGTAATAGGAGGCGTAGGGCAGGATCTCGCCGCGGCCGACTCCGACGAACAGATTGAAGAACTCGCGCTGCAGGGCATCGGCATCGACGCGGCCGGCGATGTCGGCCAGCATCAGGTGCGCCTGCCCGAGTTCGGAGGCATCGCCGCGCAGGCGGGCGAGCTGGGCGAGGGTCTCGGCGACCGGCGCGCGCCAGAGCAGGGCTCCGATCAGCGCATACTCGTCGGCGCGGGCCGCATCCTCGGGCGCGACGTCGGCGGCGGCCTCGGCCGCGGGCTGCGCGCCGGCTGCGTAGAGATCGGGGCGAAGGTCGGCGCGGGGAATGCCGGTGGCGGCCTCGACCGCGACGACGCGATCGGCGGGGATGCGCTTCCAGGACGAGACGGCGGGCTGGGAAATACCGAGCGCGCGCGCAAGGGCGCGCATGCCTCCGGCAGCCTCGATGGCCCTATCCAGTCCCTGATCCCGCATGGGGCTTTCGTTTCCTCACCCTTATGGCTTCGCCAGTCTTTGAGCCGGCTTGCCTTGGTACCCGATAATGATCGGTTATCAGGCTTCTTTGCAACTGTTCAAATGTGAAGTCCAGTGGCTCAAATCGGGCTCGCACCTCCTCCGCGCCGCCTGATCGTCCGTTGCGCCTGCCGATTTTCACGCGATTCCGATGTCAAATCGGTTGAATCCGCTGAGGTCGAGGGGCTGCTCGGCGCACACGAATCGGGCGCTTCCGCCCCGGAATCGTCGCTTGACCCTTGCGTGGCAAACCATGCCGCGGGGTCAGCGTCCGGCACCGGCGGGGGCCCGATGTCCGAGCGGCGGACCGGGCTCGGCAGCTCGGCCGCCACGACCTGCGACTCCTTGTCGCTTTCGTCTGCCTCAATCTCCTCGGGCTTCCGCGGCGAATCGCTGAACACGCTGCTCAGGAACTCCCGGGCTTGCGCCAAATCCGACTCGCTCAAGGGCCCATAACCGGGGGCGCCGCCCGGCGCGTTGTAATCATAAGCGTAATCGAGCGCAGGGCTGACAAAGTCGCGGATCGCCGGATCGGCGGACCACATGGCGCGCAGGGCCTGACGGCGCAGCGCCTCGGGTACGCCGCGGCGCATGAACATCGACAGATCCCCGCCGGGCTGGATCGAGCCGATATCCGGCAGGGACCTGACCAGCTCCTCGTCGATGAGTTCGCCCGTCTCGGGGTCGCGGGGGCGCTCGTCGGGTTCGGAGGGTCCGGCCTCAAGGTCGGGCTGCGGCGCCGGCGGTGCATCGGCGCCGGGCTCGCGCTTGAGTCGCGACCAGCGACCGAGGAAACCCTCGCCGGGCTGGCGGCGCTCGTCGTCGCCGGGCCCGGGCTTCGTGTCCTTCAGGCCGCTCATCGCCCATCGCGCCCCGTGGGCGCGCGGCCGCCTGGCCTGAAGCCGAGGGCTTCCTTGTCGGCCTTGTCGCGCTGGCGCTTCACGAAGGGCCGTTCGACATGGTGCTCCTTGTAGAAGGACAGTACCTTGTCGGCGACATTGGGCGGCATCGGCAGCGCCTCGACGATGTCGCCCATGCCTTCGAGATAGCCTTCGCCCTCGCTCGGATCGGCGGTCACACCGACGACCTCGATCTCGGGCTCGATGCCGGTCGGGCGGATGCAGACCCAGAGTCTGCCGGAGCCGCCGACGAAATTCTCGATGAGCTGGCCGGTGTCGGAGGAGAACAGGCTGAGGGTGGCGGGCCCGGCATAGAAACGCTCCCGGCCGCCTTCCGTGCCCAGCGAGGTCCAGGGTGCGGCCTCCGGCACATCGGGCAGCACCGCCACGGGTGACCAGGCATGGTCGACCCAGGGGCTCGAGGATGGGCGCTTCTCGACTACCACGCCGACGGTGACATAGGCGACGGCCATGGGCTTCTCCTCAATTGGCGCCGAGCAGGGGCAGCCCGGTGACGAGATTATGCGGCTTGAGCCTCAGATGCCGGTCCTCGGTCATCGCCATGATGAG